>JANOOV010000187.1:0-9095 GCA_031421535.1 Gammaproteobacteria bacterium | reverse complement strand
CCGGAAGCCTGGGTAATCCCGCCTGCGATCTGGAAAATCCAGACATCAGTGGATTTGCCATTGAGCGTGACGTCGTTGGAGATCAAAACTCCGGTGCCCCATTTGTAAAGACCAGGAACCAGGGTTTTCCCGCTAATGTCGCCGCTGTACAGCTCGGTGTAGTTGGGTGTTGTCCGCCCGGCCGCATCGGTGTAAGCCGCTTCCATGTTGAGCACTGCTGTGGTCAGGTTAGACGGTGTGGGTGACGCATAGTCGGCGGCATACACATTACCGACCACCTGCGTGGAGGTCGAAAATGCATTCGCGCTATCCAGGGTTAACGAGAACCCGGTGATGGCGGTTGCAGCAATGGGGCTTACGCCCATGTTGCCCGTGATCGCGGAGGCTGGGACAGTCGAAATACCTGACTTTGCCAGAATTACAAAATTACCGGCAGCGCCAAGGTTGAGCGGAGCCAAACTGGTCGTCGGGGGTGTGGTGGGGGTTGTGGGTACGGGTACGGGAGTAACGCCGCCGCCGTTTCCACTGCTGTCATCGTTGTGGAGACATCCGCCCAAGAGCACGGCCAGGGGCGCTGTCAATAACCACAATTTCTTTTTGAAAATTGTTTGCATGTGCATTCTCCTCAGTGTGAAAAATTATTGTTAATAAGGCTACGTTTCATGAAAAGAACTTTTTCCATGTTCGTGCGCCTTTGTAGGCCTTTCGCCCGACACTCACCGTTCGTTGCCGTACACAAGGCGCCAGGACTCCCGCGAATCCTGATTGAGAAGAGCGATCACATCGGAGTCAGATTTGGAAACTGCGCGGAGAGCGACTGTAAACACGAGCGCTGAATGCAGCGCGTCTGCGATTTTTAAAAACACCGCACGACAGCAATGACGACTTACAATGCGTCAACCCGAACCGCTTTGATTCTGCGCGGAGGAGGGGTGGCGGTATAAGCTGTAACTTGACGTAAAATCACCCACCTCTTTCAAAGAAGAATTTTAGGGGCCCCGTAGTGACAATTAACATCAAGCGCCGCACATTGGTTGCACATCAACTGCCCGGCGATCTGCATCCGGTGCTGGCGCGTATCTACGCGGCGCGCAGCGTCACTGCGCCCGAGCAGCTCGAACACGCGCTGGATCGCCTGTTGCCGTATCACGGTTTGCTGGGCATCACGCAAGCCGCCGCGTTGTTGGCGGACGCGGTCACCGCGCAACAGCGCATTCTCATTCTTGGCGACTTCGACGCCGACGGCGCCACCAGTTGCGCGCTGGCGGTGCGTGCGTTGCGCCTGCTCGGTGTCGGGCACGTCGATTATCTGGTGCCCAATCGCTTTGAATATGGTTATGGCCTGACCCCTGAGATTGTCGCGGTAGCCGCGCAGCGCAAACCTGACGTGCTCATCACCGTAGACAACGGCATCTCCAGCGTCGAGGGCGTGCGTGCCGCCAAAGCGGCCGGCATGTGTGTCGTGGTGACTGATCATCATTTGCCTGGCGCGCAACTGCCGGATGCCGATGCCATCGTGAATCCCAATCAACGCGGCGATACGTTCGCGAGCAAAAATCTTGCCGGGGTCGGGGTGATTTTTTACGTGATGCTGGCGCTGCGTGCACAACTGCGCGAACGCGGCTGGTTCGCTCAGAAAAATAATTTAGCCGAGCCTAATCTCGGACGCCTGCTGGACCTGGTCGCGTTGGGCACGGTGGCCGATGTGGTACCGCTGGATTTCAATAACCGCATTCTGGTTCAGCAAGGCCTGGCACGTATCCGTAAAGCGCAGTGCTGCGCCGGTATCCGCGCGTTGTTGCAAGTGAGCAATCGCCGTTGCGAGCGCGTCGTCGCCGCCGATCTGGCGTTCGTGGTTGCGCCGCGCCTCAACGCCGCCGGTCGACTGGAAGACATGTCGCTGGGCATCGAATGCCTGCTCACCGACACTGAAGATCATGCTCTGGCACTTGCGCAGCGCCTCGACGAGCTTAATCACGACCGCCGCGAAATCGAAACGCAAATGAAAGACCAGGCGCTGGCGGCGTTGAAGACCTTGCAGTTGAACGCAGACAGCGCTGAACTGCCGGTCGGTTTGTGCCTGTTCGATCCGAATTGGCATCAAGGTGTGATCGGCTTGCTGGCGGCGCGCGTGAAAGAAAAATTTCATCGCCCGGTGATTGCATTCGCGCCATCCAGCGACGGCGAGATCAAAGGCTCGGCGCGCTCGGTCGCCGGTCTGCATATCCGCGATGCGCTGGATGCGGTGGCTGCGCACCATCCCGGTCTAGTGCAAAAATTCGGTGGTCACGCGATGGCGGCGGGGCTCACGTTGCGCCGCGCCGATTACGCAGCTTTCAGCCTGGCCTTCGACGCCGAAGTGCGCCGCCACTTGCAGCCCGCCGACTTGTGCGGTGTGATTCACAGTGACGGTGAATTGCGTCCCGACGAAATAACTCTCGACCTGGCACACCTGCTGCGCTACGCCGCGCCGTGGGGGCAGTCGTTTCCCGAGCCGATGTTCGACGGCGCTTTTGAGCTGGTGCAACACCGCGTGGTCGGCGAACGGCATTTAAAAATGGTGCTGCGCGCGCCGGGCGAACAGCGCCTGATCGATGCCATAGCATTCAACACCAGCGCAACGCAGTGGCCGGATGCCACGCGCCGGGTTAACGTCGCGTATCGCGTGGAGATTAACGAATATCAGGGAAAACAAAGCGTGCAGCTCGTCGTTGAGCACGTGGCTCCGGCGATGGTGTAGAATAAATGTTCCATTTTTATCGGCCATTCGAATCGCTATGAATCTAAACTTCCTGGACTTCGAACAACCCATTGCCGAGCTCGAAGCGAAAATCGATTCGCTTAAGCACGTCGGCAACGACGCGGAAATCAATCTCAACGAAGAGATTGCGCGCCTGGAGGCGAAAAGCCGCGCGTTGACGGAATCCATTTTCAAGAATCTCACGCCCTGGCAAATCTCCCAGTTGGCGCGTCACCCGCAGCGCCCGTACACGCTGGACTACATCGAAAAGATTTTTACCAATTTCTACGAGCTGCACGGCGACCGTGCGTTTGCCGACGACCCGGCGATTGTCGGCGGCATCGCGCGGCTGGACGGGCGGCCGGTGATGATCATCGGCCAGCAGAAAGGGCGCGACACCAAAGAGAAGGTCAAACGCAATTTCGGCATGCCGCGTCCGGAAGGTTATCGCAAGGCACTGCGCCTGATGCAGATGGCCGAGCGCTTCAAGCTCCCGTTGTTGACTTTTATCGACACGCCCGGCGCGTACCCGGGCATGGATGCGGAAGAGCGCGGCCAGAGCGAAGCCATCGCGCGCAATTTATTCGTGATGTCGCAGTTGACTATTCCCATTATTTGCACCGTGGTGGGCGAGGGCGGTTCCGGTGGTGCATTGGCCATCGGTGTGGGCGACCGCATGATGATCCTGCAATACAGCACCTATTCAGTGATTTCACCGGAAGGCTGCGCGTCGATTTTGTGGAAAAGCGCCGACAAGGCGGCAGATGCGGCGGCGGCGCTGGGCATCACCGCAAAACGTTTGAAAGAGCTTAATCTGGTTGACCGGGTGATTCCCGAACCGCTGGGCGGCGCGCACCGCGATCCCAATATCATGGCGCAAACGCTCAAGAACACCTTGCTCGAAACCCTGCAACAACTGGATGCGGTAGCCATCGACAAATTAGTCGAGCAGCGCTACCAGCATCTGATGCGACTCGGGCAATATCACGAACCGTCGTTGAAAGAAAAGTCGAAGTTTCCAACACCCCCGGTAAAAACGCCTGCAAAGGAAGTGAAGCGGACGGTGAAAGAGTAGTACTCCGTTTCACTAAAAGGCTGATATGTCTTTTTCACCCGGCCAGTTGCTGCAGTTCACCACACGGCTTCCGCGTGCACCGCGTTATCTTGTCGCGTACAGCGGCGGAGTTGATTCACATGTGTTGTTGCATGCGCTGGTGCAGTTGCGCGGGCAGCTTCCCGGTGTCGAGTTACGCGCGCTTCATGTTGATCACGGATTGCAGCCAAAGTCACCGGACTGGGCGCAGCATTGCGTGCGCGTAGGTGCTGCGTTGGGCGTGGTGTGTGAGGTGCGCGCCGTAGACGCGCGCGCGCCGCCCGGCGCCAGTCCGGAAGACGCGGCGCGCGCTGCACGCTACACGGTATTTGCCGAGGCCCTTCAGCCCGGTGACGTTTTATTCACCGCGCATCATCAAGATGATCAAGCCGAGACCTTGCTGTTGCAACTGTTGCGCGGCGCCGGGCCGCGCGGTCTGGCGGGCATGGCAGAAGTGTCGCGCTTTGGCACCGGCTGGCTGGCGCGGCCGTTGCTGGAGTTTTCGCGCGCCGCCTTGCGCACGTACGCACTCGCGCAATCACTGCAGTGGATCGACGATCCGAGTAATGCCGAGCTGCGGTTTGATCGCAACTATTTGCGTCACGAAATCGTGCCGGGCTTGCAGCGGCGCTGGCCCGCCGCGCAGGCGACGTTGGCGCGCAGCGCACAGCATTGCGCCGAAGCGGCGGAGTTGCTGGGGGCGCTGGCGCAAGCCGACCTGCTGACACTTTCGAATGCGGGTTCGTTAAGCGTGGCAAAGTTGCTGGGATTGTCCCCGGCGCGTCAACGCAACGTGTTACGTTTCTGGATCGAGCAGTCGGGCCTGCCCTTGCCGCAACAGCGACACCTGGAACGCCTGCAAAGCGAGGTGTTACATGCAGCGCCTGACGCAGAGCCGTGTATGCATTGGCCGGGCGTCGAAGTACGCCGCTATCGCGATGCGCTGGTTGTGCTGCCGCCGCTGTCGGGATTCGATGCCGCGCAGCAGTGGGTGTGGAATCTGGATACGCCGCTCACCATCGCGGGCGCGGGTACGCTCACGGCGCGGCGGAATCAAGGCGCGGGCTTGCGTGTCGAAGCATGCGCTGCCGGTGCGCAAATCACGTTCCGCAACGGCGGTGAGCGGATCCGGCCCGCCGGGCGCGCGCACCATGCCACACTGAAAAACCTGTTTCAGCAGGCGGGTGTGCCGCCGTGGCGGCGTGAACGGGTGCCGTTGCTTTACATCAACGGCGAGCTTGTCGCCGTGGCGGGGTATTGGTACGCCGAAGAATTCGCCGCGCGTGAGGGTGCGGCGGCAATCGCAATTGAATTTCAACCCGAGTGAAACGACGATGAAACGAATATTCACCATGGTGTCGCTGTTGTTACTGTTCGGCGCGAGCGGGGCGGCGTGCGCCGCCGAGCTGGAGACCTCGATGCTGCATTTTGCGCAGCGTAAAGACGCTGAAGGTGAGCCGCGCATCACCACCCTGGGTGTCTACGCAGCGCGCGCGGGGACCGCTGCACACTGGGACGTGGCGCAATACAACGATCCACAACGCGGCGAAGCCTGGGCCACCGAGTTTGGCGCGGGTTATTTATTGCCGACGCGGGTGAACGTGTTCATCGGCGGCGGCATCGTCGCCGGGTATCGGCGCAACGGCGGCGACTACTTTGGTGCGTGGTACCCGGAGATCGCTGCGGTGATGCAGCTCACTGACGGCCTGGGCGTGTCGGTCAGTCGGCGGCGTTACCAAAAACTGTATCAGCAGGTTGAGGACGTGATGATGTTCGGGCTGGTGCTCACCACCCGGTAATATTTCATCTTTCATACGCGTGTTCCGTTGAGCGTATCGGGGTGTTTCTGGTATTGTGTGCACCCATGTTTCACGCATGGGCGATCCCCGGAAAAACACTATGACCACCCGATTCATCTTCATTACCGGCGGTGTTGTTTCGTCATTGGGCAAGGGCATCGCCTCCGCGTCGCTGGCCTCGCTGCTCGAAGCGCGGGGTTTGAAAATCACTCTTCTGAAGCTCGACCCCTACATTAACGTTGATCCCGGCACCATGAGCCCGTTTCAGCACGGCGAAGTGTTCGTTACCGAAGATGGCGCCGAAACCGACCTGGATCTCGGCCATTACGAACGTTTCGTGCGCACCACCATGCTGCGCCGCAACAATTTCACCACCGGCCGCGTGTATCAAAACGTGTTGAACAAAGAGCGTCGCGGCGATTATCTGGGCGGCACCGTGCAGGTGATTCCGCACATCACCGACGAGATCAAGCGCTTGATCATCGACGGTGCGGGCGACGCCGACGTGGCGATGGTGGAAATCGGCGGCACCGTCGGCGACATCGAATCGCTGCCGTTCCTCGAGGCGATTCGCCAGATGGCGGTGGAGCTGGGGCGCGAACACACCTTGTTCATGCACCTGACGCTGGTGCCCTATATTCCGTCCGCTGGCGAGCTGAAAACCAAGCCGACGCAGCACTCGGTGAAGGAGTTGCGTTCGATCGGTATTCAGCCCGACGTGTTGCTGTGCCGCAGCGACCGGCCGTTGCCCGACGACGAGCGCCGCAAAATCGCGCTGTTTACCAACGTGGAATCAGCGGCCGTTATTTCGGCGCAGGACGTGGACACGATTTACAAAATTCCGGCTGTGTTTCACGCACAGGGTCTCGACAATTTCGTGATACGCAAATTCCATCTGGATTGCCCACCCGCCGATTTGAGCGAGTGGAACACGGTGGTCGATGCACTGGATCATCCGGCGGGCGAGGTGAAAATTGCATTGGTCGGCAAATACACCGGGCTGGCCGATGCTTACAAGTCGCTGCATGAAGCGTTAATCCACGCCGGGATTCAAACCCGCACGCGCGTGAATATCGTCTACATCGATTCGGAGCAGATTGAAAAAACCGGCACCGGGTGTCTGGCCGGAATGGACGCGATTCTGGTGCCGGGCGGTTTCGGCGAGCGCGGCATCGAGGGCAAAATCCGCACCGTGCAATATGCGCGTGAAAACAAGGTTCCGTATCTTGGTATTTGTCTGGGCATGCAGGTCGCCATCATCGAATACGCGCGCAACGTCGCCGGATTGAAAGGGGCGCACAGCACCGAGTTCAATCCGGATACGCCGCATCCAGTGATCGCGTTGATTACCGAATGGGTGACCGCGCAGGGCGGCGTGGAGAAACGCAATAAAAATTCCGACCTCGGCGGCACCATGCGCCTGGGCGCACAAGCCTGTCGGCTGGTGCCCGGTTCGTTGTGGCACGGCTTGTACGGCAAGGACGAAATCATCGAACGGCATCGACATCGTTACGAATTCAACAATAATTATCGCGAGCTGTTAACGCGGGCGGGGTTGGTCATCGGCGGTAATTCGCTCGCAGGTGAATTGGCCGAAGTGATCGAGCTGGCCGATCACCCGTGGTTCGCGGCCTGCCAGTTTCATCCCGAGTTCACCTCCACGCCGCGCTACGGCCATCCGCTGTTCACCGGCTTGGTGCGCGCGGCGCTGCAACAACGCGCCGCTGTGCCTGTGTCATACGCGCAAGAGCAAGCGGTACGCGTATGAAGCTGTGCGGATTTGAAGTCGGCCTGCACCGACCGCTGTTCATCATCGCCGGTCCGTGCGTGATCGAGAGCGAACAACTCGCGCTGGATACCGCCGGGCAATTAAAAGAAATCACCACCCGGCTGCGCATTCCGTTCATCTATAAATCCTCGTTCGACAAAGCCAACCGCTCGTCGAGCAAAAGTTTTCGCGGGTTAGGGATCGATGCGGGTTTGCGCATCCTGCAAGCGGTGAAAGACCAGATCGGCGTGCCGGTGTTGACTGATGTGCACGAAGACACGCCGCTGGCCGATGTCGCCGCCGTGGTGGATGTGTTGCAGACACCCGCGTTCCTGTGCCGCCAGACCAACTTCATCCAGAACGTGGCGCGTCAGGGTAAACCAGTCAATATCAAGAAAGGCCAATTCCTGGCCCCTTGGGATATGAAAAACGTCGTGGACAAGGCGCGTGAAACCGGCAACACCGGCATCATGGTGTGCGAGCGCGGCGCGAGCTTTGGCTACAATAATCTGGTTTCGGACATGCGTGCATTGGCGGTGATGCGCGACACGCAATGTCCCGTGGTGTACGACGCCACCCACTCGGTGCAATTGCCGGGCGGGCAGGGCAATGTGTCGGGCGGCCAGCGCGAACACGTACCGGTGTTGGCGCGCGCGGCGGTCGCGGCGGGCATCGCCGGGTTGTTTATGGAAACACATCCGAATCCTGAAAAAGCGCTCAGCGATGGGCCGAACTCGTGGCCGCTTCCGCGTATCGCGGAGCTGCTGGAAACGCTCAAGATGATCGACGATGCCGTGAAGGCGCGGGGCTTCGCGGAATTAAATATTTAAAATGGGGATGTAGGCCGCACACTGCACGGTGTGGCAACAAAACGATTTCGTTTATCCATCAGGGTTTGTCAGGAGGCTGTTATGAAGAAGTGGATGTTTGCTGTTGTTTTTGTTGCTTCTGCATCAAGTGTTAGTTTCGTGCACGCAGATTCCGGAGTGCTTTACGCAGGGGTTGGAGTAGGTCGGAGCAACGCTGAGCTTCCAGCCCGATTCGTATACGCAGAAACAACCAATGAATCGACATCGTCAACCGCAGTCTCGCTAACTGTAGGTGACAGAATTAATCCGTATCTGGCATTCGAATTGAATTACTCGGATCTAGGCAACTACTCGTATGTAGCAAATCCCTTTTCATTGGGCGTAACCACTAGGGAAGTAGCGCAGGACTCAACTTCAATTGGCCTAGCAATATTGATTAGGCATGAAGTCCGAGCAAATTTGGCGCCGTTTATAAAACTTGGAGGAATTCGTTCAACAACTGACTACAAGCTAACTACAAATTCGACAATAAAGACCAGCGCGTCATCAGAAAATTTTGGATATTTATTTGGATTTGGTGCGGATTTGAAGACGATGGAGCATGTTTTTGCCAGAATCGATTGGACATTTTTTCGTGACATCGGTGGAGTAAATACGACTCAAGGGAGATTTGAAAAGACAAATATCTCGCAGCTAGTGCTTTCCGGTTTTTTCGAATTTTGATTTCAAAAATCAATCCTCATCTTGATATTGAAATATATTTGGCGGATTAGTCGCCCGACGCATGGTGTAGCCTGCCGGTTTCTCGCTCTCTCTCGGAGGGGCTAGTAAATGAAAAAATGGAGAATGTGAATCTGTGGCCAGTTCAAAAATCAAAGAAATACGC
>JANOOV010000186.1:0-2286 GCA_031421535.1 Gammaproteobacteria bacterium | reverse complement strand
TCTTTGCCGAAAGTCGATCAGTATCAGCACACCTTGCAGGGTTCCGAAAAGATCGACGCGCACGACTGTTACGTCATCGAGTCGGTGCCGACCGATGAGACGGTTAAATCCAACAGTGGTTACAGCCGGAAAATCACCTGGGTGAGAACCGATAATTTTCTGGAATCAAAAGTGGAGTATTACGACATTTCAGGGCGGTTGTTGAAAACCCAGACCATCACGAAACATCAGTTGGTCGAGCCTGAAACCGCGCGGTGGTTTGCGCAGTACCGCGAGATGACTAATCATCAGACCGGGCACAAAACCGTGCTCAATTTCGACAAGATCGAAGCCGGAGTCGCGGTGCCGGATGGTCAGTTTACAACCCGCTCTATTGAGCGCGAATGAAATCACTGGCGGTGATTGTTGTTGCCGTTCTCTGTAGCAACGCGGCAACGGCTCGTGCGGACTCATTCGATGCGGCAGAGAATTCTGCACCCGGCGGATTGACGCAGTTTTTGCAAACGCAAAACATCAGTGGCACAGTGCGCGCGAATTATTTCAATTCATCGAAACGCCTGGACGACGACACTGATTTTCTCGGCGCCACGGCGCAGATCAAGGTGTTGCCGGAGTTGACCGGCAGCATCGACGGCAAGGTGGAGGCACGCTTCACCAACCCCTCTCCCGGCGACAGCGGCCACACCCAAGGCCGTTTGCTCGAAGGCTATGTAACAGCGCATTTTGAAAAAGCCGATTTGCGCATTGGCAAACAGATCGTCGCTTGGGGACGCGCCGACGGCATCAATCCCACCGACAACCTCACGCCGCGCGACTACGTTGTACTGCTGCCGTTCGACGACGATCAGCGCTTCGGCACCACCGCGCTCAAGCTCGACACCTATCTGTCGTCGGAGCACACGCTCACCGTGTTCGCGACGCCGTTCTTCGAGCCGTCCAAGGTGGCGCTGCCCGCCGGTAGCATCAAGACCCGCCCCGCGCAGACCCTGTCCAACAGCGAGCTCGGCCTCAAGCTCAATAAAGTGGGTGGTGATTCCGACTGGTCGATCAGCTACTTCCGTGGTTTCAGCCTGCTTCCGGACGCACGGGTCATCATCGGCAGCAGTGCGGTGGGACCGGGTTTGGAATTTCATTATGACCGCATCAGCGTGTTGGGCGCAGATTTCGCGCGTAATTACGGTCGCTTCGGCTTTCGCGGCGAGCTTGCCTATGTCGATACGGCGGATGACGCGGGCGCCGACCCCGGTGTCAAGAACCCGTACCTGTTCTGGATTATCGGGGTAGATCGAAGCTTCTTCGAAAATCTGAATATCAATTTGCAGTTCTTCCAGCGCCGCGTGCGGCGCTATCACAACCCGGAAAACATTACCGATTCCGCAGAGCGCGCCGTTGCGATTCAAAACCAAATTACCAGCGGACAACTAGGCCGGATCAGTAACGGAATCAGTTTTCGTGCCGGTAATAAATGGTTTAACGATACATTGGAAGCCGAGATCTTTGCCGTCGTGAATGTGACATGGCATGACAATTTTATCCGGCCGCTACTGACTTACGCCTTCAGTGACCACTGGAAAGGAACCCTCGGCGTCGAACTTTATCGCGGCGCGGCGCAGACGCAGTTCGGTAACCTAAAATCGAATCGGGGCGGGTTTGCAGAACTGCGTTATGGCTTGTAACCTAGAAACGGCAGTTGACCGCTGCAAGACATAAGCAAGTGCGTGTAACAATTAAGGTTTACGGTTTAAACAGGTTTCACCCATTGATGGAACGGCGACATGACTCAAACCTGCGGCGCAATAAAAGGCCAACAAATAACACTTGGCCACGTATCGCCGCGCAGCACTGTGGCCGAGCGTTACGCCACGGTGCGTCGCCAAAGCGAAGCGCTTGCCCGGCCTCTTGCGCTTGATGACTACAGCCTGCAAGCGATGCCCGAGACCAGCCCGGCGAAGTGGCACCTGGCGCACGCCACGTGGTTTTTCGAAACGTTTTTGCTCAAACCCTACCTGCCGGATTATCAGGAGTTTCATGCGCAGTTTGCCGTGCTGTTCAACTCTTACTACAACGATGTCGGTTTGCAGTTTCCGCGCGCGCAGCGCGGTTTGTTGTCACGACCCACGACCGATGAAATCATCCGCTATCGCGCGCACGTCGACAGCGCCATGGCCGCGCTACTCGCCACGGCAGACGACGCCAACCGGCCCGCCATCGAAACGCGCGTAGCACTCGGTTGCAACCACGAAGAACAGCATCAAGAACTATTCCTCACCGACATCAAATACAACC
>JANOOV010000185.1:0-1943 GCA_031421535.1 Gammaproteobacteria bacterium | reverse complement strand
TTCATCAAGCCCAAAGAATTTCGCAGCCATGTGGAGCGGGCGTTGAGTTCTTAATCCCAGATTTCCATTAGCACTCGTCGCGATGGCGCACCAGGTCGCTATTGATCCGACCCACAAATTGTTTGCAATGTCGTAGGTCAGGTTGCCGCGCAGCGGTTACCTGACAATTGCGGGTTAATGCGATGAGCGATATCAACCCGGGAACGCCGGGTAGCTGCGCAACCCGGCCTACATTCTATATCCACGCGTGTGCAACTGCGCGGGTATGAAACTGTTTGCGGGCCGAATCAATAACGGAAAATCCGGGTTAATACTGCGTCACCCTTGGAAGACGAAATTTCGGCGGAAAGCCATCGACGCAAGGCCATGTTTGTCGCTTCAGTCGCAACGGCCAACAGCCGATAAAACCTGCAGGGTGATCGGCTCGATCACCGTGACGGCGACGACGCATAGATGAGTTCCACCAACCCACAACATCCCGTGACCGGCCTGATCCTCGCCGGTGGCGGTGCGCGCGCCGCATATCAGGTGGGCGTGCTCAAAGCGATTGCGGATATTTTGCCCGCAGGCGCGCCCAATCCGTTTCCGATTATTTGCGGCACATCCGCAGGCGCCATCAACGGCGCGGCACTGGCCATCGACGCCACACGCTTTCAATACGCAGTGCGCCGGTTAACCCGCGTGTGGCAAAACTTTCATGTCGATCATGTGTTCCGCTCCGACGCCCTGGGCATCGCCAAAAGCGGCGCGCATTGGCTGGCGGCGTTATTGGCGGGCGGGCTGGGGCGTTTCAATCCGCACGCGTTGTTGGATCGCGCACCGCTCGAACAGTTGCTGCGCCGCCACATGCCCTGCCCGTTGATTCAAAATGCCATCGACGCCGGAGCGCTGCGCGCGTTCAGCGTGACCGCCGCCGCCTACACTTCGGGCCAGTCCGTGACATTTTTCCAGGGCGTCGCGGGCATCGAACCCTGGACGCGTGCACGGCGCGTGGGCATTGCGGCGCGCATCACGCAGAATCATCTGATGGCCTCGTCGGCGATCCCGTTCATTTTTCCCGGCGTGAAACTCGGCCACGAATACTTCGGCGACGGTTCGCTGCGCCAGGTCGCACCGATCAGCCCGGCGCTGCATCTGGGCGCCGAACGTCTGCTGGTCATCGGCGTGCGGCAGGAACGTAACGGCGACCCGGTTAAAACCACTTCGATGGGCTACCCGTCGCTGGCCGAGCTTGCAGGTTACGTGCTTGACAGTATCTTTCTCGACGGACTGGATATCGACCTCGAGCGTTTGACGCGCGTGAATAAAACCATCCGCCTGATTCCGTCGCACCATCTGGAAGAAGCCCAGGTCAGCTTGCGTCCGGTGGATGTGCTGGTCATTTCACCCAGTGAAGACATGAATCGCATCGCGGCCCGGCACGTGATGGAACTGCCACGTCCGGTGCGGTTACTGCTGCGCGGCCTGGGCGCAATGAAACGCCGTGGATCAAGTCTGGTCAGTTACGTGCTGTTCGAGGAAGGCTACACGCGTGCGCTGATCGACTTGGGCTACGCAGACACCCTCAAACGCAAAGACGAAGTGCTGCAATTTCTGGGGCACGGCGCTGCGGGCCCGATCAATGCTGAGGATGCTTCGCCATTGCATCGAAGTGTGTGATCGGCCGCTGCGGTTCGACCGCGCCTCGGGCTTTGATAATGTCGAGAATCGCCTGAGTGTGGGCAAGTGCCGCGTCTTTGCTGCGCATCGCGTGCGGGGGCGGTGCGTGAATCTCCATGGAGGAGTCGGCGCTTTGCGCGTGCTCCGCCGTGTGGACATGCTCGGACATGGTCAGCGCCGCCACATGCATGTTCTGCGCGATGCTCCAGGGTGTGGTTCCCATATCGCCTGTGACATCCAGGCGTGCACCGCGTTTAATCAACATCTCCAGCATTTTAGGTTGG
>JANOOV010000184.1:0-5793 GCA_031421535.1 Gammaproteobacteria bacterium | reverse complement strand
ACTCGTATAACGCATATTCTTTCCTCTGTCATGGTTTGAAAATGTCCGGGTAGTTCTACAAGTGCAAAAAATGCACCATGCTGCCATGACTTGCGTGCCGCATTTTCGCACTCTTCAAGGTTTTGACAAAATCGTGAGCGGGCCTCTATGCTGCGTCTCATGGACTCGAACATCTTCACCCGCACATTGTTTTCAAAACTGTGGCTGCTGCAATTGTCAGCCACGGCGCCCTGTATTGATCCAGTAATTTAATTCAACGTTCAAACACAGCAGCCGCAGGCTCTCCGCCACGGATGCTGTGTTGTTGTGTCTGTGTTCCGGGAGTCGCGCACACCTCAGGAGACACACATGGCGTCGATAGTAGACAAGCAAAAAATCGTATTCAGCGGCATCGTTCTGGTGGTCATCGCGGCCCTGGGTTTTTCGTCCAAGGGGGTGTTGATCAAGCTGGCTTACGCGCTCGACCCGCGCATTGACGCCATCAGCGTCATGGCGGTACGCATGCTGCTGGCGCTGCCGTTCTTTCTGCTCGTCGCGTTGCGCATTGCGCGGCAGCAAGAAACGATGCCGTTAGCGCGACAGGACGTGTACGCCATTCTCGCGCTGGGATTTCTCGGCTACTACGCTTCCAGCTGGCTGGATTTCACCGGGCTGAAATACATCTCCGCTTCGCTGGAGCGTTTGATCCTGTATTTGTATCCGACCATGACGGTCGTGCTTTCGGCCTGGTATTACCGGCGTGCCATCACCCGGCCAGAACGTCACGCACTGGCACTTGGCTATGCGGGCATTGCGCTGGTGTTTTTTGTCGATTTGCATTTCGCCGGGGTTGATGTGCTCAAAGGCAGCGCGTTGGTGTTCGTGGCGGCGTTTACGTATGCGGTGTTTTTGATCGCGAGCGCGCACACCATCCAGCGGGTGGGCGCTGCCCGGTTTACAGCGTATTCGATGAGTGTGGCGACACTGTTAACCGGCGGTCACTACGTTGTGCAACATGGAATGCAGTTGCTGGAGTTTTCGGGCGAGTTTTATGCACTGGGTCTGGCGATGGCGGTGCTGTGCACGGTGATCCCGGCGTTTTTCATGAGCGCGGGTTTGCAACGCATCGGCGCCGGAATGACGGCGATGGTCAGTTCGGTCGGGCCGGTGATGACGCTCGGGCTGGCCTACCTGTTGCTGCATGAACCGGTTCAGATGGTCCAATTGGCGGGCACGGCGCTGATCGTCGGTAGTGTGTTGCTGTTGGTACGCCGCTAACGGCGGCGATGCTATCCTAGCGTGCCATATGAACACGCAGTGTTCGGCAGAATAGTCGTGTGAGGTTGTGAGATGAAAGGATTCACCAGGGCAATAACACTAGTTTGGCTGCTGAGTGCGAGCGCGACAAGTTTTGCAGCAACGCTCAATGTCGGGCCGGATTCGACCTATAAAACCATACAGGCCGCGATCACTGCGGCAAGCACCGGCGACGTTATCAATGTGTCGATAGGGACTTACATTGAGAACGTCGCACTCAAGGCTGGGATTACGCTTATCGGTGCGGAAACCGCCCGGACCTTTCTAAAAGCTGCAAGCACTGCAAGCCCGGTCATCACCGCCAGCGGTGTTACTAATAGCCGGGTATCCCGATTCACTTTCATCGATTCAACGATTGGCATTCAGGTCAGTAATGCGAGCGCCGTGACCATCGCGGCCAACGTGTTCAACCTCGGTGCCAATGGTACCGCCGTGAATGTGACGGACGCTGCTGATACCAGCACGCTAAGCAACAACACCTTTTACACAAACAAGCTGGCGGTGGGCCGCACTGGGATCAGCACTACGATTCAAAACAACATTTTCGTATCCAATGTCACGGCGATTTCCAGCACAAATAACGTTGCTACCGGAGTTACCTTCAACCAGTTTTTTTTAAATACCGCCGATGGCCAGACCGGTACCAGCGTGCTCACCACTAACCCATTGTTTGCAAGTCTGGCAGATCGCGATTTTCACCTCAAGGTAGAGCCCGCCGCGATTGATAAGGGCACCGGGACCGATACCGATGGAACGACGGCCGACCGGGGCGCCTACGGTGGAGTATTTGCCGACCTCACGCCGTTCCCGGTAAAAAATGTCGTGATCGGCGACTCCACGGTCGCTGCGCCGGGTTTTGCCGTGACCGTGAGCTGGGCGGAAAATGCGTCGTACTTTACCGGTTCTTACAACTTGCATTATTACTTTGAGGGCAAAGCGGGCGCCGTCCCCTACAACGGGACCGAAGCAGCATCCCCCGGAGCATCTCCGCAAAATGTTGGGAAGGTTTTAAGTGTACCGATGTCGGGCACCGCTCCCACAGACATCAACACGTTCGTGCCCCCCGTGTTGAACTCCGTCACGCCTCAATCCCGAGAACTTAAACTTTCCTGGAATCGGGTCGCTAGCGCCACCGGCTACGAAGTGCGCTACGGCATCAGCGCGGTCGACGAAAATATTGCGCCTGTCGGCAACGTATCCGCATACACTTTGCGGGGCTTGCAAAATGGGGTGACTTATCTGGTCGCGGTTGTTGCCGTCAGGCAGCCGATACTTCACGTCGCCATCACCGTGCAGACTGCACCAAACATTAACATTAGCGGTTACTCCGCCGAAGCGACCAAACCGCTCGGCGTCGCAACCAAGAGCAACACTTCCAATATCCTTACCGGCATTCCCGAAGAAGTCCTCCCCTACCCGGCGCTGCCCAACGAAGGTTGCTTCATCGCCACCGCCGCCTACGGCAGTTATTCCGCCGCGCAAGTAAAAACCCTGCGCGATTTCCGCGATCACTATTTGTTGACCAACGCCCCCGGTCGAGCGTTTGTCGCCTGGTACTACACCCACAGCCCGTCGGCTGCGCGTTATTTAAATCAACACCCGGCGCTCAAGCCGGTGGTGCGTGGATTGTTACTGCCATTCGTGTTCATCACGGGCGGAATGAATGATTTGGCAGCGGGAATGCAAGTTACCGTAATCGCATTGACGGCGGGCTTGATGGTTTTTGGATTTTACCGGAGGCGGCATACATCATGGGCTTGACACAAGTGCACAGAAGTTTCATTGCCGTGCTGTTCTGTTGCTTCACGTCGCTTGTCGCTGCAGACGAAAGCGCAGTCGATAAGCCCGAGTGGTCCTTCGAATTCAAAGGCGGGCGCTATCGCCCGACGCTTCCTGAGTATGCCGATTACTTCGGAAGAAAACGTACCGATGAGCTTGCGTTTTCACTTGCCCGCAAGGTGTTCCGGGTGTTTGAAGCCGGTGTCGAAGTCGGGCGCGTACACGATAAAGGCGTTGGGGGGTTGCCGCTGAATGGAACCTTGGGCGGCAGTGTCACGTACGATCTGTATCCGGTGCATGCCTACCTCATAGTGCGCGGCATATTTTACGAAAACCAGTGGCTGGTGCCTTACGTCGGCGGTGGGGCAACCCGCGTATATTACGAGCAGAGCGTCGTTGGCCAAAGCACCGCCAAGGGCCACGCCGGGGGTTCACATACCCGCGCGGGATTGCAGTTATTGCTCGACCGCCTCAGCGGCAGTGACGCCGCCAATTTACAAAGCAGTTTCGGTATCGACAACACCTATCTGTTCATCGAACAGCAAACCATCAAAGCAGAAGTAAAATCTGCCAAGGTTGAGCTCGGCGGAAAAGTGCATCTGCTGGGATTGTTATTTGAGTTTTAAAAAATGTCGCGGTTGGGATTCGGTTACATCTCGCCCCAGCGAGGTTTGATTAAATGAAGAAACTAATAATTGCATTAACAGCTGTGGTTTTTAGTGCGGACGCATTGGCAAAAGAAGTCGATGATGCAGAAAACAGCGTTACGCTAACTGTTTCTCCCCTGCATTTGTTTGCGCCGATCATTGAAGTCACCGGAGAGTACAAATTAAACAAAAATTTAGGGTTATCTTTAATCGCTGGTCATGGACGCATTAGTTCAACCATTGACGGTGATTTATTTTCAGTGCGCGAGTACGGAATGCAAATAAATTATTATCCGGGTTCCAATTTCAGCGCAGGTATTCACTATGGCGTTGAATTTATGAAAATCGATGTGAAAGCAGAGATGGCTTCAAACATAAAAGGTTCGGGTAGCGCGGTCGGTTTTGGGCCCTATGTGGGGTACAAGTATTTGACGGGCAGTGGCCTGACATTTGTGTCACAACTTGGCTTTCAAAGTTACAACATCACAGCAGAAGCGCACGACAGTAATGGAAACTCGGCGAATGCCGCCGGTGAAAGTGGCGGCATTTTGCTGAATTTGAACATGGGATACAGCTTCTGATTTATCGCATTTGTGAATACGGGGAATCTTGCCAAGATTACAGGCGGGGGCGAGACGTAATCGACGGTCGGTAATCGTAAACTATCAGCGCCCCCTCCATTAAAGAGCCATGTTTGCCCACGGACCCATCGTTCTCACACCGCCTGCAAATTCGCGCAGTCATGGTGTCTGATCCCAATAGCAGGACTGGCGAGTGTTTGTCCCAGGTTTTGTTCTGGAAGTGAAAATGGATGTGGTTTCGCAAGACCTGACTCCGGCATTTTATGGGAAATGAGAGGCCAGTGTGCATTTGGGTGGCCAGGGCTTACGTCTGCGTTTGATGCTCAGCCAGCATGCAAGAGCCAGATCGGGAGAGCCTCATTACATAAAATAGTTGTCAGGTATTCTGTTCCAGTGTTCTCATTTCTGCTACGATTGAAGCATAATTGAGAACACCGTCGCGAACGCCATACTCATGTTGCCCACTAGCCCGACTCACGTTTTATTTAGCGCCTATCATCGCCGCGTGTTGGCGTTGCTCTTACTGCGCCCCGACGAAAGCTTTCATGTGCGGGAGATTTCCCGATTAACCGACGTGCCGCCGGGATCGTTGCATCGTGAGCTTAAGCTGTTGGCCGAGTCGGAGTTGTTGCTGCGGGAGCCGGTCGGTAATCAGGTGCGCTATCGGGCGAATCGCGACTGCCCCATCTTCGCGGAACTCGCCGGAATATTCCGCAAAACGGTTGGGCTGGCGGATGTGCTACGCGAAGCGCTCGCACCACTGGTCGACGAAATCGACTTGGCGTTTATCTTCGGTTCCGTCGCTCAGGGTTCCGAACAAAGCGCCAGCGACGTCGATGTCTACGTGGTCGGCAACGCATCGTTCACGCAAGTTGTACAAGCGTTCGCACCGATACATGCGCGCATCGGGCGTGAGATCAATCCGGTCGTGACACCAAAAAAGACATTCAAGACAAAAGTGACGGCAAGTGACCGCTTCGTCGCGCGGGTTATGAAGGAACCAAAACTATTTTTAGTCGGAAACGCCAATGACCTTGGAAAATTTACTAAAGATCGGCCAGCTAAAAAGCCACGTCACTGACGCCGGTGAAATCATTCGCCTTCTTGAAGCTGCCAAAAGGAATCTTGCGAACGTATGGCTGTATTGGACGCGCTGCGGAGAAAACGCAACCTGTCCGACTACACCGGTGAAGACGTCGACGATGTGTCGGCGCAGAATTGCGTGCAGGAAGCAGAGC
Source organism: Gammaproteobacteria bacterium (assembly GCA_031421535.1). Taxonomy (GTDB): domain Bacteria; phylum Pseudomonadota; class Gammaproteobacteria; order SG8-11; family SG8-11; genus UBA6921. Next base: position 252 of record JANOOV010000184.1, on the reverse strand, counting down.
GGTTGCTACGCGAGGTTAAGGCGTGGCTGAAGAAAAACCGTGCGGAATTACTGCGGTGAGCGAATGTTTGCCAGTCGTTTTGTTCGTTAATTTGGAAGTGGTGTTGCAAGACCTGACCGTTCGCAGTAACAGCAGTACGTCTAGCGGGTTAAAGTCCCGTCCAAGGAGTTGTCCGTACGCCTTGGTAGCATGAGGAAGCGGCGTCGTGGTAACACGGGGTCGTGAGTTTCCAAACAGCAAGGTTGCAGGCCG
>JANOOV010000183.1:0-1655 GCA_031421535.1 Gammaproteobacteria bacterium | reverse complement strand
AACGCCTACAACAATAAAAGCATCACTGGCTATGAATACAATGCCGATTACAGCGAAAAAACGCCCAGTTACCAAATGCCGATCCTGCCCTACATCGGTGTGGAGATGGAGTTTTAATTCAGTGGCCTGTCCCGCAGGAGCTGGAGATGTTGAACACGCTACTGGTCGATATGGACCGGCGCATATAATGCCAATCAGTTATCCGCAGGAGTTGAGATGAATGCAACAACGAACAGCGACAAGTGTGCTTTATGTTTTGGTGTCGGTCTTGGCGCTGGCTGGTGTTGTTATCGTTATGCTGCGCGCAGCCAGCCTCGCGCAGACTATTTCGGGCGCTGCTCTACCGCCGATAGACTCGTATGACGCGGGCTTCGCACATCGGCCTGGTTTGACGCTGCTACACATAGCGCCAGGTCTTATCTTTGTGATCCTGGGCCCGTTGCAATTTGTTACCCGCATTCGCATCCGCTATCTCAACCTGCATCGCTGGTGCGGGCGTATTTATGTCGCCTCCGGTCTGCTGGTGGGGTTGACCGCGTTGATGCTGGGTGGCGTCATCGGCTACGCGGGGCTGACCGAAACCGTTGCCGTCACGTTTTTCTCGGTGCTGTTTCTGAGCTTCCTCGGTCTCGCTGTATTCCGGATTCGTCGCGGCGAAGTCGCCGCACATCGCGAATGGATGATTCGCGCTTTTGCTTTAGGTTTGGCGGTCACGACGATGCGGCCCATGATCGGAATTTTTCTTGCTGTTACCGGCTTGCCGTTTACGGAGGCTCTGGGCATCTCTTTTTGGTTAGCTTTTTCACTGCATCTGGTTCTCGCCGAGCTGTGGGTAAACTTTACCCGCACGCAGCAACCACGCGTCACTCAAGGTTCAGTGTTGTGACGCTTTCCTCTTTCGATAGTCATTGTAGCGTGCGCCATGCGCACGAAACGGCAAAACGTGCGCGCGGCGCACGCTACGAACTGCCCGTAAATGTCTAGCTCAGCAACCGAAAGTCGAATCACTGTTGTGTCGGCGACCCTTGACGTGGCCGATGTGAATGCGGCGGCCTTTGAATCTTCCGTCTACCACAATCGGGCGCAGTGGCCGGTGTGGTGCGGTGCGTATTTTATGGGCAGCGTGTTCACGCTGTTTTGGTTCGCGATGCTCACCGGAATTTTACAAAGCGCACCGCCCATCGACCTTGCGGCGCCACAGGAGCTTGAATTGGTTGCGTCGTCGCAACCGGTAGCACCGACACCAACGCCGGTTCCGCCGGTCAAACCGCAACCGCCGAAACCCGCCACGCCGAAGACGCGCGAGCCGCTGCCACAACCGCTGGTCGCACCCACCACGAACGACAGTTCGCCCCTTGCGCCGGTAGTCACTGAGCCGCCGCAGGAGACGGTGTCTGCCGATACGGAATCGGCGCCCGTGTCTTCGGTCGAGGCGTCCGCTCCGGCGGCGGTGATTAAAGTCGAACCGTTGTTTCGTTTAACGCGGCTACCGGATTTCGGTAACGCGGCGACTTTGAAGTATCCCCCTGCGGAAAAAAATCGCGGACGCGAGGGCAAGGTCATCGCCGAGTTCGTGATCGACGAACAAGGCGCGGTGCGTGACATTAAAATATTAAAAAGCGCAGGCACCCTGTTCGACCAGGCCGTGATCGATG
>JANOOV010000182.1:0-2088 GCA_031421535.1 Gammaproteobacteria bacterium | reverse complement strand
CCCCGTTGTGCGCATGGCTTCGTTGCAACTCGTCGGAATAGCTCGCTATTCCTCCTCCTTGCGCCTTGCCCTGCACCCAACGGATCGCACTCCACACGCCGTTCAACTGCCGTTTCTAGGTTCATTTTTTCTTGAAAAACTGTAACTATTCAGCAAAAAATTCTTGACAAGGTTTTTGCGCGAATTCTGAAAGTATTCGTCGCGCATTGACGCCGCTATATTTTTGCCTGTGAACGCACTGAGCGTGGGCCTGCGCAATTTAATTTTGCCGGGCGTTGCCTGATCGGTGCCGCGTTTTTTATCGCCTCAGCCGCGCACCTGGCGCGCAAAATTCGAGTTTTAAAACCCGCGTTATAGTAGCGCCCGGTTCGAACCGCAGGTGCAGCGCTTTGACGCTCAAAGAAGTCAACATCAACGGCACGCTTTCGAAACTCAGGCAACAGCTGAAGGACGAGCAAGACGTGTCTCCGGCGCTGCGCGCGACCATCGAGATGCTGCTGGTGATCGTCACGCTGCTGGCCCAGCGCTTGGGGTTGAACAGCCGCAACAGCAGCATGCCGCCCTCAAGCGATCCGCATCGCACGCGCAAGGAAAAAAAGCCCGGCGATAAAAAAGTCGGCGGACAAAACGGCCACGTGGGCGCAACGCTTTCGAAGGTCGAGTCGCCGGATAAAATCGAAGTCATCACGCTCGACAAGCGCACCCTGCCGCGCGGCCACTACCACGACCGGGGCTTTGAGTCCCGGCAAGTGATCGATATCGAGTTGTCCTGTGTGGTCACCGAATACCGGGCGCAGATTCTGGAAGATGACCACGGCCAGCGTTACGTGGCACCGTTTCCGCCGCAGGTGACACGTCCGGTGCAGTACGGAAACACTCTGAAAGCGCACGCGGTGTATCTGTCGCAGTTTCAATTGATTCCGTATCAGCGCATCCAGGATCACTTTCGCGATCAGATGCAGGTGTCTGTCAGCGTCGGCACACTGTTCAACATCAACCAGCAAGCTTATGAACTACTGGCGCAGTTCGATGCCATCGCGGTCAACCAACTTGCGGCCTCAGCGCTGCTGCATGCGGATGAAACCGGCATCAACGTCAACGGCAAGACGCTCTGGCTACACTGCGCGTCCAACGATCAATGGACCCATTTTCGTGCGCACGCGAACCGGGGCACCCAGGCCATGAACGACATCGGCATCTTGCCGAAGTTTAATGGCATCCTCTGCCACGACCACTGGAAACCCTATTTCACTTACGACTGCACTCACGCCTTGTGCAATGCGCATCATTTGAGAGAACTGGAACGGGCGTGGGAGCAGGATCATCAAACCTGGGCACAGCGGATGAAAATGCTACTGGAAGAAATCAACACGGCGGTGCATACCGCAGGCGGTCAACTCATGCCCGAGGCGGTGCACGCCTACCGAACCACGTACCGGCAACTTTTGGCGGAGGCACACCGCGAATGCCCGCCGCCTGACGAACGAACCCCCACTTCCAAACGCGGGCGACGGAAAAGATCAAAAGCGCGCAATCTGTTGGAGCGCTTGGTGAACTACGAGAACGACGTGTTACGGTTCATGGAAAACCCCATCGTTCCCTTTACGAACAATCAGGGCGAAAACGATCTGCGCATGACTAAAGTGCAACAGAAGATATCCGGCTGCTTTCGTTCCATGGAGGGTGCGCAAATTTTTTGTCGTATTCGCGGTTATCTTTCGACCTGCCGCAAACACGGCGTCGCCGCCAGCGAGGCGCTGACATTGCTTTTTCAAGGCACGATGCCTGCGTTTGTTGGGGAAGGTGCTGAATAGTTACGAAACTTATTCCATTTCCAATTCAAAACGATACGTCGTTGCCCCGCCTTGCCGTGCTACAGCACTGTCTGCGGCGGTGCGCCTCGTCTCGTCTCGTTTTGAATTGGAAATGGAATTACTTGTCGGGTGTTACTGCGGGTGCTTCAGAAACGGGCGGCTTTAATGTAAACATCCGCTGCCGGACTTCGGCTGTGAACTGGTACATCACCCCCGCGTCTTTGCGGCCCAGGATCAGGTCGGTGTCTTTACTCATCAGATTGAATGACAGCGG
>JANOOV010000181.1:0-3124 GCA_031421535.1 Gammaproteobacteria bacterium | reverse complement strand
TCGGCGGCATCGCCGATGGCGATAAGCTTCGATAACGACGTGGCCCCTTGCTCTTGCCACGCGTGCAGTACGCGGCTGTCGGAATCGAGCACGAACTTCGCGCCGTCGGCATAACGCGCCAACGTGTAGCGCTCACCTTCGAGCAAAAATTCTGCGCGGACGGAGCCCGTGGGTGCAGCGGTGAGCCGGTCGCCAAGTCGCAAGCTGCGCACTTGCGGCGCGTGCTCCAGCGGGCGCGGGCGCTGCGGGTCGGCATCCATTTGCGTTAGCGCGGCACGAAACATCAGGCTTTCGCCGCCCGCGCGCGCGTGATCGGCGGCGCGATCCCACATCTGTTGTGCCTTGGCCCCTTGGCCATGCGCGCGCAGATACGCCGCATAGTTGAAATACGCGCCGAAGCGCAGCAGGCGTTCGGGCAGCGGTATGTCGCCCAGTGCTCCGGTGTCGATGCGTTGCAGCAACGCTGCAAATAATTTTTCCGGATGCGCGTCGGCGCCGTGGACGGCGGCAATCATGCTCGCGATCAGATCGGATGCCGCGTCCGCGCCAAATTTCGCGATGTACTTGCCGTGCAATACGCCCTGCGCCATCGGCGCGTTACCCGCCGCGAGATACGCGACTGCGAGCAACACATGGCTGGCGCGGTGGCGCGGCTCCAGACGAATCGCTTTTTCCAGCGACTCGACCGCGCGCTCGAACAGTTGGCCCATGCGTTCGCGTTCGCGCTGTGTGCTCAGGTCCAGGCCGCGTTTCGCGGTGATCGTGCCGGGCAATGCGGTGGCGGCCGGTTCCGCATCCAGCACCAGCGGATACCACCAGCGCGGGCCCGGCAGCGCACCGGCATCGATGAGTTTGTTTTTGATTTCAATGGCACGCGCCAAGTCGGTGAGCGCAATGGCGGTGTGTACCGCGCGGCTGGGATAGTCGCGGCCAAACGCGACGAAAAAGCGCTGCGCGCTTTCGTAATGGCCCGCGATGTATTTTTGCACGCCCAGCTCGAACAGCGTGGCTTGTGCGGCGATGGTGCTCAGTTGGGTTTGCGCGCGCAATGCGCGGGCGCGGGCTTGGGAGCAGGCCTCGGCCATCGGGCTATCCGCGCCGCAGCGCGTGTTCCAGATGTTTTCCACCCAGGCGCTGAAAAAGTCGCGCTTGTCGACAATTAAAAACGGGTCGTAGCCGACCGTCGCCATCGTGACCAGACCGTCGTGATCGGCCTGCGCTTCGCGCCGCTCCAGGTCGGCCAGCGATTCAGCATCCGGGTTCAGGCCCTGGCGCAATTTCCGCTGCACGTCAGGCGCCTGGGTCCCAGCCAGCAGGAAGAATTTGCGATGCCACAAATCATCGGCGCGTTGATGTGCCAGTTCATGCGCTAATACGAATGCCAGCAAATGATCGGCTTTCGCCGCGCCGAACTGCGCGCAGGTGGCAAGCGCAGCCTGGCTCAGCAAAATGCTGCCGTCGGCCAGCGAGGCCGCCCACGGCCCGGTGGCCGCGCGCACCACGAACAATTGCGGCGCCACGCGTGAGTTGTCCCACGAGCGCAATACCGTGCGGAACACGCCGTGTGCCCACGCGGCTTGCGGGTCGGTGTCGGGCACGATGGTGTGCGCGCGCCAGTAGGTGGCGGACTGGGTGGGATCGTCGGGCGGCACGAACGCTTCCGCGCCCGCCGCTGTCGCCGGTAACAGAATAGCAAGAAGCATTAACCACATTCGCAGCACGGCGGTGTCTCCGTTTATTAAAGGCATATTCCATAAGGGACGCGAACCCGCGTTGCATTTGAAACGGCGAATTGTCGAGCTCATCACGATTATTCCTGACAGGGTCTCTTCAACTTTCGGCGAATGTGCCGTCCCTCTACTCTCACACCCCGTCGCATCGGCGGGACCCAGTGAACCCTACGCAGGAGAGCACCATGTTGACCATTTTAAACCCCATCCCAAAAACTCCGTTGCTGCTGGCGACTGCACTGTGCGGCGCGTTCATGCTAAACGGCTGCGCCCAGAAGGAGGATGAGCCCAAAACCTACGGCGAAGCCATCGCGCTGAGTCTCAACCTTCCCGACAGCCTGACCGGCGGACGCGCAACAACCCCGGCGGCCCTCACCCTCGCTGCAGCAGCCAGCAGCAGTCAGCCTTGCGCCTTCATGGGCGTCGGCGACGACGATGATCCGTTTAAAAACGGTTACCGCATGACGCGCTTCATGGTCTCGACCATCTCGGCGTGGACCTGCCTGACCGACGTGTTCATCGACGTGGCCGTGACCGTGCCGCACGACGGCGTCATCCGCCAAACCGAGAACAACCGCGATGCCGCCAGCTATGACCGCGACGATCCTACACATTATAGTGTCAGCGACGCGTCGGCGACGCAGACCGTGGTTCGCCTGTACTACGACTTTTCACGCAGCGCCCCACCGATTGCTAGCAGTGTGCCGGGGCTGTTCGTGTCCTGGAATAAAAGCACGGCAGGCGTCGTTACCGGCCGCATGGTGGTCGATGCATTGCTGATTAACGGCAGCAAACAGAAGCCGAAAGACCCCATCGCCATGCGCATGGATTTCCGATTCGACGACAATCAAAAAATGGCCGACATGTTCTTGCGCTTCGACGCAGGCAACGAATGGGCCGAAGGCTTCCGCATTCAGGTCACGAACGACCTTAAAGCCAATCCGCTACAAACCGTGTACGTCGCACGCGGACTCATGGACATGAAGCGCCAGTTCTTGCCAGTAAGCGGCGTGAGTGAACTGCCGCAACTGAAGATGTACACCGTGTCGGATCGCTTGGGCAAGGGCGCCGCAGTCGGGCGACTGGTTAACGTTGGCATCGGCCTGGAACTGAACTCGACCAACCATCTGGGTAATTACATTTTCGACAAGAACGATACCTATTTCTTCCAGGCCGACAAGGATTGGGATTACATCAACAAGATCGTCACCGCGTCGGAATATCGCAGCGGGCGCACGACTCCGGCCACCGGCGGCACCTGGGTGTTGCCGTTCAATCCGTCGCTGGATCAAATCGAACAGGAATTTGGCCTGGGCACTAATTATTTTGCCAACACCTGCGCCATCGTCGGCAATAGCTGCAACACATTGTTGAATGCCGTCTTCGCCCGCGAG
>JANOOV010000180.1:0-5126 GCA_031421535.1 Gammaproteobacteria bacterium | reverse complement strand
CGGGCGGCCTCGACCGGATGGTTAATACCTCGTCTCGTTCAAGTTCACTCCAAAAGTTCGGTCGATTGGTGAGCAACTTGTTGCCGTACGCAAGTCGGGCAGCCACTTCCCTTAGCTGTATCGCCGACATAGGGCCTGAGATGCCGGATAGAAACTCACTGACGATTCCCACCGATCCGATTCGGACCAGTATCGTCGAGTAATTCGTCAGGCTGATTAAATCGAATTCTCCGTGCTTCGGCGCCATTTCGAAGAAAAAAGTCGTCCCGGTAACACCGCTATCGATTTCTGCACCTGAACGTGTGGCGCGTGCAACGGAATGAATGTGGTGAAGCCCGTCCCAGTCGTGGAACTCCGAGATATTTACGGACTGGTTGCGCGTATCAGGGTCCGCTCGTATCTCACGATCTTTGAGGAGAAGCTTGATAAACAGAAGACATAGCCATTGATAAAGGAGCGTCAGCGGGATCGCCTGGAGATTATTCTCTACCGAGAATATGTCTCCTAAGAAGACTCTACTGATTGGAGTTTCGATAGTTTGTCCAAGCAGTTCATTGCAAGACTGGCAGCATCGTACAGTGTACCGTCCGTACATCAACTGACGGCCATTCGGGAGAGCAATTCTTCGCGAGTGCAAGTCGAACCGACGAAGCAACCAGTCGGGAATGACATGCTCATTATTAAACTGACAATCAGCTTCGCTAACGCCGCATATGAAACATCGACTCAAATCAGAGGCGAGCTTGACAAATGCTTGTCGACTGAAATGCCTAATTTCTCCGCTCGGTCCAGAGAGCGAGCCTTCAAAATTGATCGCCATCGAACTCTCCCGCCGCCCTACAACTAAAACCTCTCACGGGCCGTGTTAAGACATTAAAAAAATACCGTGCCATCACTCCCCATTACCGCCGCATCGTATTGAAGATTCGCCTACGAGTGGTCGCACCGACCAAAATCAATCAGCCGCTTCAACCCGTCCAGATCACAGATGCGCAGGCTGCGACGCTCGACCGCCAGCAGGCCGTCGTTTTGCAGCTTGGAAAAGGTGCGGCTTACGGTTTCGAGTTTAAGGCCTAAATAATTGCCGATTTCTTCGCGCGACATTTTCAGTTGAATCTCCGTCGGCGAATAACCCAGCGCAGCGAAGCGGGCGGATAAATTGACCAGCAAGACGGCCAGACGTTGTTCGGCGGTCATGCTGCCCAGCAACTTCATGACATCTTGGTCCTTCGAAATTTCTTGGCTCATGATTTTATGAAACTGGCGCTGCAAGGTAGGCACGGTGCGGATTAAATCTTCCAGCGCGCTGAACGGAATCTCACAGACGTCACCATCCTCCAGCGCCACCGCGCTGGACGTGTGGCGATCCGTGCTAATGGCATCCAGGCCCATGATTTCACTGCCCATGTGAAAGCTATGAATGCGTTCCTGCCCGTCGAGACCGGAGTCGTAGCTCTTGAAAAATCCGGAACGGATTGCATACAAAAAGTGAAACGGCTGGCTGGCGCGATAAATATGCTGGCCCGCGCGCACCCGCTGACGCTGGTTGATTAACATATCGAGTTTGCCCAGGCCGTCCTGGTCGAGCCCGATGGGCAGACATAAGTCACGCAGACGGCAGGTCGAACAGGCGGGTTTAACAACGGGAAGGATATTCCGGTTCGGATCGGCTGACGGCATTTGCAAAGTCTCCCAAGATTCATAATCCGTGTAACGGCGCAATTCTGTAAGTTTACTTAACCCAGATCAAATTCAAACCATAGCGTAATAATAAGCTGGCAAGGCGATCTTACAGCAACGCATAAACTCATGCCGGTTATATGGCAATACCAGGCCCATTGGTACGACGCCTTGGTTTTAGCGCCGCTCGTCGGCGCGCTTACCTGGGCGCACCACGCGGGGTTCAACACCATCGGAATCAACACACACTACCTCGCAATCGCACCGATCATTGATTTAAATCAAAGAGAACAGAATGCCTCGCGCCTACACTCAGCTCTGCATAGCGGTTCGGAAGAGCGGGTTGTGCAAATTCCACAGATGTTATCAACGTCAATTGAGGAACATGAAAATGAATAAAATCACACTGGTCACCGCCGCACTGTTGTTTCCCGTTGCCTTGGTCTGGGCGGAAGACGCACATCATCCGGAAAAAACCTCGGCCCCAGCTCCGGCAGCAACGGCGCAAACCCAAGCTCCGGACAAGAGCGCATCCACCGCGCCCATGATGCAAGACAACATGAAAAAAATGCAGGAGCAAATGCGCAAGATGCAGCAGGCCAAAAACCCCAAGGAAAAAGACAAGCTGATGCAGGAGCACATGAGCGCCATGCAGGAACATATGAAGATGATGCAAGGCATGATGAGCGGCGACATGATGATGGGTGGCGGCGCACCCGGAGGAGCCATGTCGCCACAGATGACGGAGCAGCGCGTGAAGATGATGGAGCAGCGCATGGACATGATGCAGCAGATGCTGGACCAAATGCGTCAACATCAGGACAGCGCGCTGCAAATGCAAAAGAAGTAAGGACCAGCGAACCTGTAAAAACCGTCGTGTTGCGCAACAACATGGCGATGCCAACTTGAATTTTAGAATCACTTAAGTAAGGAGCAATCATTTCATGAGCACAACAACCCTGTACGACAAAATCGGCGGCGAAGCCGCAGTGAACGCCGCAGTGGATATTTTCTATCGCAAGGTACTGAGAGACCAGCGGATCAGCCACTTCTTCGAAGGCGTCGATATGGAGAAACAGGCGGCCAAGCAGAAGTCTTTCCTGACGGTGGCGTTCGGCGGCCCGAACAAATATAGCGGGGAAGATATGCGTCGCGGACATGCGCATCTGGTTGCCGCCGGGCTCAACGACAGTCATTTCGATGCTGTGATGGAACACCTCGGCGCCACGTTGACTGAACTCAAGGTGCCAGGTGATTTGATTGCGCAGGCTGCGGCGATTGCGGAAAGCACGCGCAACGACGTGCTCGGAAAATAAGCCAGGGGCGCGCCAACATGGCCAAGATCCGCTTCGACGGCCACAGCTACGCGTGTGGTGCACAGCAATCGGTGCTGGATGTCTTGACCGCGCACGGCGCGTCCGTTCCTTCCTCCTGCCGCAACGGCATTTGCCAAACCTGCTTGCTGCAGGCGGTCGAGGGCGTGCCGCCGCACGCGTCGCAACACGGGCTCAAAGACACCCTCAAGCAACAGAACTATTTTCTCGCCTGCGCCTGCTATCCCGAATCCGATCTGAGCGTGGCCCTGCCCGACCAGATACAAACCCGAATCAAGGCCACCGTGCGGGGCATTGATGCGCTCAATTCGGACATCGTGCGCGTGCGTCTCTCCTGCCCGGTAGCGTTCGACTACCGGCCTGGCCAATATACCAACCTGTTCCGCGACGCCACGCTGCTACGCAGCTACTCCCTGGCCAGCGTGCCCGGAAGCGACGCGGATTTACACCTGCACGTGCGGCGTTTATCTCAAGGTCGTGTCAGCAACTGGATACACGATGAACTGCGCGCGGGCGACGAGCTCGACATTTCCACCGCCATGGGTGACTGTTTCTATGTTCCCGGGGACAACGAGCAAGGCCTGCTGCTGATCGGCACCGGCTGCGGTCTGGCGCCGCTGTACGGCATTTTGCGCGACGCACTGCAACGCGGGCATCGTGGCTCGATCAAGCTTTACCATGGCAGCAGTAGCGTGCAAGAACTTTATCTGGTGGATGAACTGCGCGAACTTGCGGCGCAGCATGACAATTTCGTCTATACCCCATGCGTTTCCGGTGCCGACGTACCGCCGGGCTTTGCGCCTGGGCGGGCGACCCATGTCGCCCTCGCCGACACGCCTGAGCTTACGGGTTGGCGTGCTTATCTGTGTGGCCATCCCGACATGGTCGCGACCACGAAGAAACAGGTGTTTCTGGCCGGAGCGTCCATGCGCGACATCTACGCCGATTCCTTCGTGCTGTCCGCCGCGTAATTCAACATCTGCTTGCCCTGAATTCGCGCACGCACCGATTTTTTTGCTATGCCGTCTCAATAAACTTTCAGCAACCCTCTCGCGTAGTAATAAATTCCGACCCGACCTTCCCACCCTGCGACATTTTGCCGCATAGGCATCATCACAGTTTTTAACTAGCATGTGCCGTGACAGGATTTTACCTTGGGGGGTAACAGATGAACACGCTAATCAGCAGTACTAGCGCCATGGCGCTAACCATTGCAATATCGTTGGCCGTCAATGCGCCTGCATTCGCAGACGCGGGTCATGCCACCGGGCATCATGCGTTCGCAGCCAAAAAAGGCAAGACGCATACGCATGCGACCCAGACCAAGGTACGCACCGGCGACAACACCATCGAAACTTATGACAAGTCACACTTGTCTGCGAAGGCCAGAGACCGGGATCCGGGCACAAGCAATCCAGGCACAATTGAGCTATCCAGTCACGATAGCCTCGAGACCGGCAACGTGCGTGCCAGTGACAGCATCAGCGAAATTCACAACAACGGGGAGGGAGCCAAATGAACACGATAAACAGAATTAGCACTTTGGCACTGTCCGCCGCAGTAGCGCTGACGATCAATGCAGCTGCGTTTGCAGGCGCTGATGAGCATAATGCGTCCCCGGTATCTAAAAATTACGACAAGCTGCACCTGTCCATGGCACCGTCCAGTCCCGATGGCGCCAAGACCGACAACGCCATCGACGCCGCCCATACAGGGCATGCGGGCAGTGACGAAACGACTGGCGACAATGCCATAGAAATTTACGGCAAGTTGTACATGTCCCTGGGGTATAGCGATCCGGGCGTCGATGCTCCAGACGTGCTTGATCTATCCAGCCACGGCAGCTATCTGGGAGTGCGCGGCAACCAAGCACTGAACGCCGCACTGCACCTGTTCTGGCAAATCGAATCGGGCGTCGATCTCGACAACCTGGGTGAGGGTGGTCACGACGGGGGCGGCAACACCAGCGCGTTCGTCGGCAGAGACACGTTTATCGGTTTGAGCGGCAACGCCGGAACGGTGTTGTTCGGCAAACACTTCACACCGCTCACCATGGTGCTGCATGCCAACGACCCCTTCGCGCATATTCCGGGTGATGCGCGCAGCATGCTG
>JANOOV010000179.1:0-1713 GCA_031421535.1 Gammaproteobacteria bacterium | reverse complement strand
CCACCCTACGCCGGGTGATCCGCGAAGAACTGCATCCGGCGTAGGTGTGCAGAGCATCTCGCTCGTCAAGAGCCTAACCCGGTGCTGCCGAGGGCGCCGACTGCTCCCTTCGAATCCATTGAGATCACTTGTTCGGGCGCTCCCACTGCGGCGAAAACAGAACTACCGAGTGACCTTGAGAAATGGGCCACGCTCAGTTGCACCAAACGCGGTAGGTTGGGCTGAATGCAATGAAGCCCAACAATTTTGATGATGAATCGTGGGCCATGCGGCGTGATGGACATTGACTGGATGTAATGAACAATAAACGCAGCAAGCTACGGGGAATCAAACCCGAAGAGATTGAAGGTAATAGTTCGCGAAGCAGAAGAAGTTGAACTCTGACCATAAAAAGAGTCCATGTAATTGCTGGAAAAATTCAAACAACGTGTACGTCACCTCAAGACTGAAACTTTTGCGCTTTATCTTGCCGCGCGTCATCCATCAACGCCGTGGTACGCGAAGATGCTGGTCGCTTTTATTGTGGCTTATGCATTGAGTCCCATCGACCTGATTCCGGACTTCATACCTGTGCTGGGCTACCTCGACGATCTTATTTTAATTCCCATAGGCATTGCCTTGGCCATCAAGCTGGTGCCACCCGCCGTTTTAACTGAATGTCGGGCACGATCACAGGAAGCTCTGGTGAACGGCAAACCTGTAAGCCGCATCGCGGGCGCTGCCATTATCATGCTATGGCTGGTTTTAGCGGCACTGGGCATCGTATGGGGCTATGAGACATTCATACTCACCGCTGCTGCGGCTCAATGAAAATAAACACTGGAGTACAATACACCATGACCAACCGACTCACCCGCCCACTGTTTTTCATTATCATGCTGTGCACCACCAGCCTTGCGCATGCCGCCAGCGGTAATGAACGCATCCAGCAATTCTTCACCGAAGTAAAAAGCCTGCGTGCTGACTTTGAACAAACCGTCACTGACAGCAAAGGCAAAATCATCCAGGACGCCAAAGGCACTTTCGTGTTGCAACGCCCTGGCAAATTCCGCTGGGATTACCATGCACCCTATCCACAATTGATTGTCGCGGATGGGCGTAAACTGTGGATTTACGATCCCGATCTGGAACAAGTCACCATCAAACAACTCGACAGTGTACTCGGCGGTACCCCGGCGCAACTCTTAAGCGGCGCACGTTTTCCCCAGCAAGATTTCGCTGTTATTTCACTGGGCACACCCAAGGGTCAGCGCGACGGCCTGGACTGGATTGAGCTCACGCCTAAAGCCAGCGAAAAGGACTTTGAGAAAGTGCAACTGGGGTTTGACCAGCGCGATCTGCGCATGATGACTATCACCGATAACTTCGGTAATACCACGCACCTGAAATTCAACAACCTGCAACGCAACCCCACCATTGAAGCCAGCGCGTTTGAATTTACACCGCCCAAGGGCGTGGATGTGGTGGGTGAATAGGCGTTTAAGGAATCCCCCAGGCCCACACTATCATCATCAAAATGGAGTGTTTATGAAAACATATCTGCTTGCTGCATCTGCCACCTTGGGCCTGGCCCTTATGAGCACATTCACCGAAGCTGCTGACAGTACACTGACCATTTATAGTGGCGACTACGAATCGGTCGCGCAATCCGAAGCCAGTGCTGGCGGCTCAGGTTTCGCCTTGTTTGAAAGCAACATTGGTTTCGATCTCAAA
>JANOOV010000178.1:0-1791 GCA_031421535.1 Gammaproteobacteria bacterium | reverse complement strand
CCTTGGCAGACTTGGCGAAGTCGGCGACGGTTTGCGTCACCGGACCGGGGAATTCCCATTTGCGCAGCAGTTCTTGCGCGAGTTGTTTCATGTTTGCGCCCAGCACACGGGTTTGCGCTTGGGGCCAGGAGCATTGACCCTGCTCAACCAAGTCGATCATTTTCAAATAATCATCCGGCAGTGTCACCGCGACGATGATTTCACCCATGTTGTGCAGCATGCCACAGGTGTACGTCTGCTCCGGATCCTTGACGCCGGATTTAAATGCGATTTCGCGCACGAAGCCGGCCGACAAATACGACTTCACCAGCAGCGCATTCATGTTGATCTGCGGGTGCTGGTATTGAAAGCTGTCGATGATCTTCAGCGCCAGCGTAATGCTGCGCACCGTATCGAAGCCGAGCATCATCACCGCGCGTGACACGACGCCCACTTTGCTGTTGCCGCGCGAATAATGGGGGGAATTTGCCACGCGCAATAACTTGGTGGTGAGGCTGGCGTCTTTGGTGATTTCGGTGGCGAGTTCCGTGACTTCCGTTTCCTCGCTTGAACTCATCATGCGGATGCGATTGACGCTGGCGCTGAACACCGGCAGGTCGCCGATTTTGTCCATGCGCGCCTGGATTTTTGCAAGCGTCATCTGCTGCGGTGTCAGGGGAGTATTGTTGGGCGTGACTACGGGCATGGCGATCTCAAGGTAATGCGTCGCGCGCTCCATGCGGATAGCGCGACGAAAAAAACGCCGGGGAACCGCTCTGTGTTACGACACAGCGGTGGAGTTCTTTAGAGCGGCCATCGTCATGATCGTGCGAGAAAGAAGCGTAGCTACGGGGGTTTCTGGTGTTGCCGGGGGGCATCCCGTCGCAAGACACGCTGAGCGACGTGCTGGGGAGGATCAACCACAAAGCCTTTGCAGCGGCGTTTGGGGCCTGGGCGCTCACGGCGTTACCCACCTTGGCAGGAGAGCACGTGGCACTGGGCGGCTGCCGGTCCACGTGACCGTGGAGAAGGACTACGGCCGGATCGAGACGCGGCGCTACGCGCTCAGCGCGAATCTTGCCTGGCTTGATGCGCAGTCCCAGTGGACGGGCTTGAAAGCCCTCGGCGTGGTGGAATCCACGCGAGAAACCGACCAAAGTCAACGAGTTCATGTACACACTGGACTGGGCACTGAAATTTGCGCAGACCAAAGCAGGCAGCGCAGGGCCTTGTGTCGACAATAAAAACAAATCGCGCGAGAGGCAGTAATTTTTCGCCACGAAACCCATGCAACCTGCGGCCACACCGCATTCTCACCGTCTTCAGAAACTCCCTCACGTAATTTCTTAGTGTGTCAGCGAACAGCGCACCTCGGGCACAAGGGCTATGAATGCATGCTTCGATGGAAGATTCTGATAGCGGAGGGACGAACATGTGGACAGAGCTCGCAGCGCCGTTTAAATCCTCGGGCGAGAAATTCAACCCACTCGAACAGCGCATCCAGAATTCGCATCGTCGCTGCGAAACACAGGGAGTGCGTCGTGATGTAGTTCGTATTCGCGACATCCTTGACGTCCAGGCATTGCAGCAGCTTGTCGATACGCACACCAGGTTGATTGCCTATGCCAAACTGCTGTTCAACAACGTATTTCAATCGCTGAGCGACCCACACGCGATGTTCATTTTGACCGACGCGCGGGCACGCATTCTCGCGCTTTACTCGCGCCCGGCAATCATGAACGCCGCCGCTCAACAAGGTGTGTGCCTTGGCGCCTCGTTAAGCGAAGCAAGTTTGGGAACCAACGCGGTGTC
>JANOOV010000177.1:0-23954 GCA_031421535.1 Gammaproteobacteria bacterium | reverse complement strand
GCGCAATCTCGGCCAGGGCTGTTTGCTCATTGGCGGTTCGTGCAGCCAACGACTGGATCATGGGAGCTGTATGAGTCGAGAGGCTCACGTACAGTTCTGCGAGAGCGTGGAGGGGCGGTTCCTCTGCGCTACTCACCTTGTGGTGCTGTGCCGGAAAGACGTTGTCACACCGCTTAGCATCGTCAAGCGGATACTGGAAAGGCTGGAATTGCCACTCAATGAAAGCAAAACGAGAATCGTTGACGCCAACAAAGAGTCATTCAACTTTCTGGGATTCAAATTGAAGATGAACGTTGGCTCGAAAGGTGGGCGCTACCCGCACATCCAACCGGCTGACCAGGCGGCGGAGAAGGTAAAGACCTGCATCAAAGCGATAACGGCGAGGAACCGCACGGGCATACCGGTCAACGACGTGGTGCGTGACATGAATCGCACGCTACGGGGTTGGTCCGGATATTTCCATTACAGGAACTCCTCGGCGGTATTTCAGAAGGTGAAACGTCATGCGGAAGATCGGCTGAGAATCCACCTGCGCAAGCGGCACAAGGTGACGAACTGGAAAGCAGCCATGCTCCGGTTTCCGAGGCGCGTGTTGTATGAGCGGTACGGACTCTACAAACTGTCAACGGTGGCAGGCTGGAAGATGGCGCATGCCTAGACATGAAGAACATCGGAAAGCCGTGTGCGGGAGAATCGCATGCACGGTTTGATGAGGGAGGGCAGGTAAGCGCCTGTTCTCTACTCTACTCGTCGTACTAGTGTGGCCGGAGCAGAGCGCAATGGAAACTCCGGGCTATCGTTTGTGCGACAGCGCAAGTGCCAGTTGTTGTAGTTCAGTATTTTCCAGCGGGCGGCACTGACCTTTGGGCAACTGGCCCAGTTGCAACGGTCCGATGGCAACGCGAATCAAACGCAGCACGTCGATACCGCACGTCGCGAGCATGCGGCGAATATGGCGGTTTTTCCCGGAGGTCAGCGTGATTTCCAGCCACGCATTTTTATCGCCGCGCCGCAGCTCGCGGATCGCAGCGACCTCTAACCGCTCGCCATCGCAGGTCACGCCGTGTTGCAACGTCGGTAGCAAGGTTGAGTCCGGCAGGCGATTGATGTGTACGTGGTAGCACTTCGGTAAATGGTGGGCAGGGTCCAGAATCGCCGCCGACCAGGCGGTGTCGTTGCTAAACAGCAGCAATCCTTCGCTGGCTTTGTCCAGCCGTCCCACCGGCGCGAGCTGTGCGCGCAATTCGGACGGCAGACAGGCATAGACCGTGGCACGGCCCTGCTCATCGTGCGCGGTGGTGATCAGCCCGCGTGGCTTGTTCAGCAGGTAATAGCGCTTCGCCGCCGCCGTCAGCACGTGACCATCCAGCGTGAGGTGCGCATGCTCCGGCACGTTAAATTCAGGATCGGTAATCACCACGCCATCCACCGCCACGCGTCCGACCTGAATCCACAACGTCGCCGTGTTGCGCGAAGCAGTGCCTAGTTTTGACAAAATACGCGCAAGTGCGCGTGAGGGTCTGATCATAAGCGGTTTCGATTGTTGGCCTGCAAGGCTGCTACACTCCACCCCATGGATACCGCCACGCTACGGGCCTTTCTCGCTGTTGCCAAGACGCGTTCATTTTCGCAGGCGGCAGTGCAATTGCATATCACCCAACCGGCGGTCAGCAAGCGTATCGCTGCGCTTGAAGGCGAGCTCAAGATGCGCCTGTTTGACCGCGTGGGGAAAAATATTTCCCTGACCGAAGCAGGCAACGCGTTACTGCCGCGCGCGCAGCACATCCTCGACGCAATGGCCGACAGCCGCCGCGCGCTGACCAATCTTTCCGGAACCATCTCCGGGTTGTTGAGCATTGGCACCAGCCATCACATCGGCCTGCATCGTCTGCCGCCGGTGCTGCGCGCGTTTCATAACGCGTACCCCGACGTGGAACTCGACCTGCGTTTTATGGACTCGGAAGCCGCGTGTACCGCTGTCGCCAAGGGTGAGCTGGAGCTGGGCATCGTCACGCTGCCATTGGAACCGGTAAAAAATCTCGTCATGACCCCCATCTGGGAAGACCCGTTGGGCGTGATCGTCGCGCCGCATCATCCGCTGGCGAAAGCGCAGCGTGTCCGACCCGAAACGCTGGCCCAATATCCGGCGGTGCTGCCCGGACAGGGCACGTACACGCGTGAGATTCTGGAGCGTGCGTTCGCGCCGCTGGGGGTGCGCGTCCCGGTACGCATGTCCACCAATTATCTTGAAACCATCAAGATGCTGGTCATGATCGGGCTGGGTTGGAGCGTGTTGCCACGGGTGATGGTGCGCGGCAAGGAACTGCGCGTGTTGAAATTACAAGGTGTGAACCTGCACCGCACGCTGGGCACGGTGCACCACCACGCGCGCACGCTGTCGAACGCGGCGCAGGCGCTGGTGGATTTGCTGTTGAAGGAAAGTCGTTAGGGCAGGTGGAATGTAATGCTGCGGGTTTGCATACTCACAGCGCTACCGTCGCAGCGGCGACCCACCCCGGATTCCGATGTTCGGCCACCACCGTTGTGTAAATCCCGCCACGCACGTTGAAGTCGCCGGTCAGGCGCATGAAGCGCGGCGCGCAGGCGCGCACCAGATCATCCAGAATGCGGTTGGTGACGGCTTCGTGAAAAGCGCCTTCGTTACGAAATGACCAGAAGTATAACTTCAGGGATTTCAGTTCGATGCACAGTTGATCTGGAACATATTCGATATTGAAAATGGCGAAGTCGGGTTGGCCGGTTTTGGGGCATAAGCAGGTGAATTCGGGCACCTTCATGCGGATGGTGTAATCGCGTTCGCGCATCGGATTAGGAAAGGTCTCTAAGTCCTTGGTGGGCTGAGTAGGCATGGCAAAGTCTCTATATCGTTAAGTTGTGCGCTAAATTCTACTGCACTCTTCGCCGTTTCGATGCAGGCGTTATGCGAATCGCAAAACACGGAGCGACGTTCGGCCATGCAGCGATGGTGAGGTCGGCCATCAGATAGTGGATGCCACATGATTAAATTGCACACCGCACCGGAGCTGCTGTAGCCTTCGGATACTCACGTGCAGCACGTTGACATGCCGATGCTCCTTCCCGCCCTGCTCAAACGAACGCTGATCGGTTATCTGATCGTCGCGCTGTGCATGGTGTCGCTGTTGAGTGCACACGTGCATTTGTCCGAGCACCACACCGCGCCGGATGCGCACACTCACACGACGGAAATTCATTTCGCCCATTTCGAATCAGGTCATGACAGTTTCGACGAACAGGCGCCGCACACCACCGACGCGACTGCGGTCGATATCAATGGTGAAATCGGTTTAACCGGCGGCTATAAACCTCTGGATATCATCGCCATCGCACTAATGGTTTTGTTCCTGCGGGCGGCTCCGTTCCGTACTGAATATCGGTTTCCCGCGCGCACCACGCCTCATCGTTCCGACCCACACTATTCACCTCTTCAAGCGCGCGCGCCGCCGCGCTGACCGACACGCGTTGCCCAATGAGCTGCGTCGCCCCCGGTCGCGGGCCGACGCAGCGTTGAGTTCATGGTTGCGTTTTTCTTTGAGGATCACTTATGTCTTCTTTTACAACTCGGCTTTTTTTGCTCACGCTCATGGCCGTTCTGCTGATGCCCACGGAGGCATTCGCGCACGGCATGTCGCTGGCGGACAAACAGGCGATTATCGACGGCGGCAATCTGCGGTTTTTATCGCTGGGTGTCACGCACATGCTCACCGGCTACGATCACTTGCTGTTCGTGTTCGGCATCATTTTCTTTCTCACCACGTTCAAGCAGATCGTGAAGTACATTACCGCGTTTACGCTCGGCCACAGCGTCACGCTGATTTTCGCGACGTTCAATCAGATCCAGCTCAATTATTTCCTGATCGACGCGATCATCGGCTTGAGCGTGGCGTACATCGCGTTTGCGAATCTGGACGGGTTCCGCAAACACCTGAAGGTCACGCCACCTAACCCGCTGGCGATGATTGCATTGCTGGGTCTGGTGCACGGTTTCGGCCTGTCCACGCGCTTGCAGGAGTTGCCGTTGAACCAGAACGAGCTGCTGCTGAATATCATTTCCTTCAACATCGGCATCGAGCTGGGGCAGGTCTTGGCATTAACGGCCATGTTGATGTTGCTCACCGGCTGGCGCAAAGCCAAGTCATTCCATACATTCAGTTCCGTTTCGAATCTCGCGCTGATTTTCGCGGGCGTGTTCCTGTTTGCGATGCAGATGCATGGGTATTCCCATGTGAGTAATCCCGACGAGTTTGGCTTCAGTTCCGACAATCATGTTCACGAGCATATGAACATGGAGGCGGAGCGCGCGGCTAAACTTCGTTCTGAGTCCACCCGTGAATCACTTGATTAACCCACCCAAAAGGAGAGTTGAGTATGCGTAAAACCATGATCGTTATTACGTTGTGCACCCTGAGCCTGGTCTCCGCCCCGGTATTTTCCAGCCCCGGCGGTCCCGGTCACTCACATGCCACCGGGCCGATTTCGGCGGAAGCCGCGCAAGAAAAAGCCACCCAACACGTCGCCGGGTTGGTGACGAAAGGAAAAATCGAGTCGAGCTGGAACGGTATCAAACCGACCAAGGCCTACGAGAAAAAATTCGAAAAAGGACCGGAATGGGTGGTGGAGTTTGTAAACAGCGCAGCCACGGACAAAACCAAACAGACGCTGTATGTTTTTTATACGCTGGACGGCAACTATCTCGCCGCGAACTTCACGGGCAAGTAAGTGCGACAGCCGCTTGTCGTTCCGCCTAGAGTGCGCCGCAGGCGCGCGTTGCGGCAAAAATTGAAAGGATGTGCGGGTCGTGAGGTTCGTTGTTAAGATGGGCCCAACGTTTTTTGAATTGGAGGCAACATGTCCAAGAATGTCACCATCGAAGAAGCCGACGGCCACTTGGGCGACCTGATCAAGCTCGCCGAACAGGGCGAGGATGTGGTGATCGTACAAAACAACCAGCCCAAGGCACGACTGGTTGCAGTGAGCGGCGGCGGCAGTGCGCGGGTGTTTGGTCAGTACCACGGCAAGATCGCCGTGAACGATGACTTCGATGCGCCGTTGCCGGATGACTTCTGGCTTGGGCAAAGCGCGTGAAATTGTTGCTCGATACCCACGTCTTTCTCTGGCTGATGAGCGCGCCGGGAAAACTTCCCGCTGCGACATTGGCGGCTTGCCAGGATCGCGAGAACAGCTTGTTGCTCAGTGCCGCCAGCGTGTGGGAAATCCAGCTCAAACATCAGCGCAACAAGATCGAACTCGCGGTGCCGCTGGCGCAGATTGTCGCCGAACAAACGCAGGCGGGGGTTGTTGCACTGCTGCCGATTGAAGCGCGACATGTACTTGCGATCTACGACCTGCCACTGCATCACTCTGACCCCTTCGACCGTTTGTTATTGGCACAGGCGCGCACTGAAGGTGCGGCCTTCGTAACTGCGGACGCTGTTATTCGCCAGCACTACAGTGCACTGGTACAGATATTTGGCTAGTCCGGATTCAGGCAACGCCCGTCGCAACGCCTCGGCTCGATGGGGGCCGGTGAAGGTTGGCGCGGACAGATTATTATTGAAGCCAGTGAGTTATAATAACCAACATTCAACTCGCTTTGAATTGGAGGTAATGCAGCATGAACATGAAATCGCAAGTAACAACCACAGGGCATCACCAAACCGCAGTTCAGGAAACTAACAAGGTCGTACGCTATACCTACACGCTGCTGTCGATGACGCTGGCCTTTAGCGCGCTGACGGCTGGAGTGTCGATGGCGCTGAACCTGCCGCATCCAGGTCTAATCATTACCTTGATTGGCTACTTCGGATTGCTGTTCCTCACCGCTAAATATAAAACCCGCCCCCTGGGCTTGGCGTTCGTCTTTGCTCTTACTGGCTTCATGGGCTACACCCTTGGGCCGATCATCAGCAACTATCTCAGCTTGCCAAACGGTGGCCAAATCGTGATGACGGCGATGGGTGGGACCGCAGCCATTTTTCTGGGTCTTTCCGGGTATGCGCTGACCACCCGCAAAGATTTCAGTTACATGGGCGGCTTCCTCATGGCGGGCATTATCGTGGCTTTCCTGGCGGGTCTTGGTGCCATATTCTTTGAGATGCCGATGCTGTCGCTGGCCGTTTCTGCCATGTTCGTGCTGCTGATGGCGGGACTGATTCTGTATGAGACCAGCAATATCATTCACGGTGGTGAGACCAATTACATCATGGCCACGGTGACGCTCTTCGTGTCCATCTTCAACCTCTTCACCAGCCTGCTTCACCTATTGGGATTTATGAATAGCGACGAATAACCGGGCGCCTCAGATCAATCCATCGGCATTCCTTATGCCGCTGGATTGGCAGGCTGATACCCAAGTACCTTGATGTAAGCATAGTCAGAAATTTCTGGGGTTTGGGCGCAGAACCCCTTATTGAAATTCGACATTCAGCGCCGTCGTTACGCAATCCTGCATCGTTTCATCGCATGCTCTTAAAATGATGTATCCGGACTTGGGTAGTTGGGTCAGAAAAGACGTGATATCCCGCCCCGGATTTTCATAACTGATTCTGCCGCAGGAGAGCATATTGTCTGCTGTGAACTGGCAGTTCATGGTCATGGTGTCTAAGTAGAGATCATGATCCACAGAGGCACCGATACTGCGATAGAGCTGTTTGAAGTGGACATCTTCCCGGCCCCAAGGATCCTGGGGGCCTAACCGTGGATCGTTGCTGACGTACAGGTCTACTTGGTAGGCACCTTCAGCGGCCACCTCCCACTGAATTAGAAAATTACCGCTGTCGACGTAGGGCGTAATGGGGGCCGCGCCATGATTGGAAGCGATAGCGCCCGGAGCGGCTAGCACCGAAAAATAGCGAATCTCCGGTGTGTGGTGGTGGTCGTTAACCGGATCAATAGCAGGATGACAACCGCTATTGATGACTAACAGTACGAGTACAACGGTGATAGAGAATATTCTCATAGCGTCTCCTCAGGCACGCGAAATTGTGGGTTGTTGTCGTGTGTTAATCATCGCCTGAGTAACCTGAATGCAAGCGGAACGCATCTATCTCGCCGTAAACTTTACGGGCAAGTAAGCACGACGGCCGCTTGTCGTTCTGCACGCCCCGACTTGATGGGGGCGTGCGGTTATCGGCGAGCGCAAATACCCCGCAACCGCACAACGCCTTACCGCGCCCCCTTCAGCTCTTCCAGCAGCTCCGGGTGCTTTTCCAGCAACCTGAACAGGTTGATCACCGCCGCCAATGGCTTCGCCGTGCCGCGTTCATAGCGCGAGAACGCATTCGGCCCGCCGCCCGTAATCTCCGCCGCTTCTTTCTGCGTAAGCTTCAGCTTGCGAGGCACGTGGGCGAGATTTTTCGCGTCTTCCGCGTCCACACGATCACGAAATGCCGCCCATGCTTTTTCTTCGCGTGGATCATGCACCGCAATGCCATCGTCGCAGTGGTTACAGACGGCGCCCCGTGCCGAATGTTTGTATCAATGCCTACCGGTATGTTTGTGACGCAAACTCTGTAACCCCCGCATTGCCGGCGTCAAGTTGGGGCGTTGCGTCGCGGATCAGGTCGATCCAGAATTCGCTGCCCACGCCGACGGTGCTTTCCACACCGATGGTGCCGCCCATCAATTCGACGATTCGCTTGCACACCACCAGACCAATGCCGGTGCCATTCACGGCGTTCGCCTCTTGCCCCAGCCGATTGAACGGCTGGAACAGTTGTGCAAGTTTTTCCGGGGGCAGTCCTGCCCCCGTGTCTTTGACAGAAATACGAATGCGGCCCAGGGGGCGCTCGGTGCAGCGCACGACGACCGTTCCGGCCGGCCGGTTATATTTAATGGCGTTGGAGAGCAGGTTGATGAGCGCCTGCTTCAACCGCGTCGGGTCGGCTTGAACAAAGCAGGGGGTTTCCTGCGGGTGAAATGTCACGATAATGCCGCTCTGTAGCGCCTGATGTTCGACCAGGGCTAGGCAGGTTTGCATGATGGGCGTCAGCGATACCGTTTCCAGCGACAACGACAACGTGCCGGACTCGATTTTTGCAAGATCGAGAATGTCGTCGATCAATGCCAGCAGATACCAGCCCGCCTTCAGAATGTGGTTTAGCCTTTGTTTCTGGGAGGGCGTCAGCGGTTGAGAACCGCCGTCGATGAGCTGGGCAAAGCCGAGAATTGCATTGAGCGGCGTGCGCAGATCATGACTCATGCTGGACAGAAAATCCGATTTTGCGCGATTGGCTTTTTCTGCGGCTACCAAGGCTGAATTCAGCTCCGAAGCGATGTGTTTGCGCTCGGTGATATCGTGCGCAATGCACGACATGCCGACAATGTTGCCGTCCACCATCGCCGGTGCCCCGCTCACGTACAGATCGCGGCGCTCGCCGGTGGCGGTGATGATGGCCGTATCCAAGGTAATGCACTCGCCGCGAAACGCAGCACGGAAGGCACTCTGCGTGACGTCGCGCTGATCGGGCGCGCAGTGATTCAGGAAGGGGACGGCTTTCAGCTCATCGAGCGAGCGTCCGATGAGTCGCAGCGCGGCGGGATTGGCAGCCTCGAAGTGTCCGTTGATATCCAGGGAAATGATCGCGTCAAGACTGCCTTCGAAGAGGGAACGGTAGCGCTCGCCGGCCTCGCGCAAGGCGACATTCGTCCTCGCCAGCGCATCCGTGCGTTCCGCCACACGTTGTTCGAGTGTGGCATTCAGTTCGCACAGTTGTGCCTGCGCCCGGCGGCGCTCGGTGACCTCGGTGAGCAGGGCGTTATTCGCCTTGATGCACGCGCGGCTCTTGCGGTGCAACTCGGCGAAGACGGCGACCTTGGAACGCAGGATGGTGGCGTTCACCGGCTTATGGAGGTAGTCCACCGCGCCGCTGCCATACCCTTCAAGCACGTGCTGGTCTTCGTTGTAATACGCGGTGAGGAAGATGATCGGTACGTCGGCGGTTTTCTTGCGCTGCTTGATCATCTGGGCCAGTTCGAAGCCGGTCAAGTCGGGCATGCGAATGTCCAGAATAAGCAGGGCGAATTCATCTGCGATGAGCGCGAGTAACGCCTGGTCGGCGGACTCAGCCCGCACCAGCCGGTAGCTGGGATCGTCCAGAATGGTTTCGAGCACGGTGAGGTTTTTCGGCTCATCGTCCACGATCAGGATGTTGATGGCCTCGTCGTCGTCAGTGGTCGGTTCCGGTGCTGACACTTGTGTGGTGGCTGCGCTCACGCGTTTGCGTTTGTGGCTCGTTTGCTCGCTCATCGAAATAGCCACACGCGCATCAGCGACAGCAACTGGTCGGTATTCACGGGCTTGGCGATGTAGTCGCTCGCGCCGGCGTCGAGACACTTTTCGCGGTCGCCTTTCATGGCTTTGGCGGTGAGGGCGAGGATCGGCAGGGTGCGGAATTGCGGGTGTTGGCGGATTTCACGCATCGTCTCGTAGCCATCCATGTCGGGCATCATGATGTCCATGAGCACCATGCTCAGGTCGGGGGTTTGCTTGATGATGTCGATGGCGTTACGGCCCTTGGTCGTGCTGATCACCTCCATCTCCTGATTCTCGAGCAGACTGGTCAGCGCGAAGATGTTGCGCGCGTCGTCATCGACCACAAGGATTTTGCGCCGGCGCAGGATTTCGTTGGAGCCATGGAGCTGCTCCAGCATGCGCTGTTTATCTGCGGGCAGGTCGGTGACCACCCGGTGCAGGAACAGCGCGGTCTCGTCCAGCAGACGCTCCGGCGATTGCACGTCTTTGAGCACAATGCTTTTGGCCAGCGTCTTGAGCAGGGTCTGCTCACCCGCGCTGAGGTCCTTGCCGGTGAAGACCACCACGGGCACATCCGCCAGGGTCGGCTCCGTTTGCATTTTTTTCAGCAGGTCGAAGCCGGTCATGTCGGGCAGGCGCAGATCAAGCACCACGCAGTCGAACGACTGTTCGAGCATGGCCGCCAGCGCCGCTTCGCCGGTGGCGACCGCGACCATTTCAATGTCTTTGTAACCGAGCAGTTCGGCGATGGACTGCCGCTCGATGTCATTGTCCTCGACAATCAGGAGCTGCTTGGTGTGCGGTGCGGCGAAACCCTTGATCCGGTCGAGCGCGGTCTCAAGGGGTTGGGTGGTGGGTGACTTGACCAAGTAGGCAAAGGCGCCGTGGGCCAGGCCGTGCTGGCGATCTTCTTCCAGCGTGACGATCTGTACCGGAATATGGCGCGTGGCGGGATCGAGCTTGAGCTGGTTGAGCACGGTCCAGCCAAGCATGTCGGGCAGAAAAATGTCGAGCGAGATGGCCGCCGGACGAAACTGCCGGGCGAGCGCAAGACCCAGTGCGCCCTTGGTCGCGACGACGCCCTTGAAGCCCTTGTCGCGCGCCAGACCGAGGAGGATGCGCGCATAGTGCGGGTCGTCCTCGATGATCAACAGCACGGGATCGCCTTCCTCAATCGTGTTGCGATCGTCCGCGATGTGCTCTTCGCGCACGACCGACAGCACGCTGAGCGTACGGAGCATGCTCGCTTCGCCCACCGCGTTGCTGACCGGTGCGATACCGGCAGGAATTGGGACCGAGAAGTGCAGCGGCAGAAAGAGGGTGAACGTGCTGCCCTGTCCGTGGACGCTCACCAGCTTGATCTCGCCGCCGAGCAGCGCTGCCAGCTCGCGACTAATGGCGAGGCCCAGGCCGGTGCCACCATATTTGCGGGACGTACCGGCATCCGCCTGTTGGAACGCCTCAAAGATGATCCGCTGCTTTTCCGGCGCAACGCCGATGCCGGTATCCTCAACCGCGAACCCCACCACCTGGTCGGCTTTGCTGAGAATCGGGTGATCGGGACTCCAGCCCTGCGCGGCCAAACCGACGCGCACTTCGACATGGCCTTGGGTGGTGAATTTGACGGCGTTGGACAGCAGGTTCTTGAGAATTTGCTGGAGGCGTTTCGGGTCGCTGTCCATCGCGCGCGGCAGTGCTTCGGCAAAGGCCACGCGGAACGGCAGGTTCTTGGCCTCGGCAACATGTCGGAAGTTGCGGTCGATCGTGTCGCGCAGGGCGACGAAGGGAATGTCCTCGACCTCGACAGTCACGGTGCCGGACTCGATTTTCGAAAGGTCGAGAATGTCGTTGATCAGGTGCAGTAGATCGGAGCCGGAGGAGTTGATGTTGCGGGAAAACTCGACCTGCTTGCCGGTGAGGTTGCCTGCCGTGTTGCCGGCAAGCTGCTGGCTAAGAATCAAAATCGAATTGAGCGGCGTACGCAGCTCGTGCGACATGTTCGCCAGAAACTCGGACTTGTATTTTGACGTGAGCGCCAGCTCGGTGGCCTGTTCCTCGAGCGCGTGGCGGGCCTGCTCGACCTCGGCGTTCTTGCGTTCGACCTCGGCGTTTTGCTCGGCGAGCAGTTTAGCCTTGGTGCCCAGCTCCTCATTGGTCTGTTGTAACTCACTCTGGCGTGATTGCAGCTCGGCGGTCAATTGCTGCGATTGCGTCAGCAAGCCCTCGGTACGCATCGTCGCCTCGATGGTATTGAAGACCGCGCCGATGCTCTGCGTGAGCAGCTCAAGAAATGCCAGCGACCCGGCACTGAAATTCTGTAGTGTGGCCAGCTCGATAACGGCCTTGGTGTGTCCCTCGAACAGCACCGGCAGCACGATGATGCTGGCCTGCCGGGCATCGCCGAGACTGGAGGAAATGGCGATAAAATTCGTCGGTACGTCGGTGAGCAGGATGCGCGTCTTTTCCACCGCACACTGGCCGACCAGTCCCTCGCCCAGCGCGATCTTCTCGCGGAGCTTGCCGCTCCCGCCATGCGCGTAACTCGAGAGCAACCGGAGTCCGGCATCGCTGTCGGTATTGGCGAGATGGTAGATGGTGCCCTGGTGGGCATTGACCAGCGGCGCCAGCTCGGTCAGCAACATCTGGCCCACCGTACTCAGCTCACGCTGGCCCTGCAGCATGCCGGTGAACTTAGCGAGGTTGGTCTTGAGCCAATCTTGTTCGCGGTTGCTCTCGGTGGTTTCG
Organism: Gammaproteobacteria bacterium; assembly: GCA_031421535.1. Taxonomy (GTDB): domain Bacteria; phylum Pseudomonadota; class Gammaproteobacteria; order SG8-11; family SG8-11; genus UBA6921. The sequence continues at coordinate 11,917 of JANOOV010000177.1, read as the reverse complement.
CGCAGATTGGAAATCATCGTATTGATGTTGTCTTTCAGCTCGGCGACCTCGCCCCGGGTCTCGACTTGAATCGAGCGCGTGAGATCGCCCTTGGTCACGGCGGTGGCGACCTCGGCGATGGCGCGCACCTGGGTGGTGAGATTGGCGGCAAGCAGGTTGACGTTGCCGGTGAGATCTTTCCACGTTCCGGCGGCGCCGGGAACGTTGGCCTGGCCGCCCAATCGCCCGTCCACGCCGACTTCGCGCGCGACGTTCGTCACCTGGTCGGCAAAGGTCGCCAGCGTGTCGGTCATGTTGTTGATGGTGTCGGCGAGTGCGGCCACTTCGCCTTTGGCTTGCACGGTGAGGCGCTGGTTGAGGTTACCGTTGGCCACGGCGGTCACGACTTTAACGATACCGCGCACCTGCTCGGTCAGATTGGAGGCCATGAAGTTGACGTTATCGGTGAGATCTTTCCAGGTGCCGCCCACGCCGGGTACCGTTGCCTGCCCGCCGAGCTTGCCTTCGGTGCCGACTTCGCGTGCGACGCGTGTCACTTCACCGGCAAACGAGTTGAGCTGATCGACCATGGTGTTGATGGTGTTCTTCAATTCCAGAATTTCGCCTTTCACATCGGCGGTAATCTTGCGGTTGAGATCGCCGCGCGCCACGGCGGTGGTGACTTCCGCGATGTTGCGCACCTGCGCGGTGAGGTTGGCGCCCATGGTGTTGACCGAGTCGGTGAGATCCTTCCAGGTTCCTGCCACGCCCGGCACCACGGCCTGCACGCCGAGTAGGCCCTCGGTGCCGACCTCGCGCGCCACGCGCGTGACTTCCGACGCGAACGAGCGCAACTGCTCGACCATGGTGTTGATGGTTTCCTTGAGCTGCAAAATTTCACCACGCACGTCGGCGGTGATCTTTTTGGAAAGGTCGCCGTTCGCGACGGCGATGGTCACCTCGGCGATGTTGCGCACCTGACCGGTGAGGTTCGACGCCATCGAGTTTACGTTGTCGGTAAGATCCTTCCAGGTACCCGCGACGCCCGGTACCGCAGCTTGACCGCCGAGTTTGCCTTCGGTGCCAACTTCGCGCGCCACGCGCGTCACTTCGGATGCGAACGCCGAGAGCTGCTCGACCATGGTGTTCATGGTTTCCTTGAGCTGCAAAATTTCGCCCTTCACGTCGACCGTGATCTTGCGGCTGAGGTCGCCGCGCGCGATCGCCGTGGTCACCTCGGCGATGTTGCGCACTTGGCCCGTGAGATTAGAAGCCATTGAGTTCACGTTATCGGTGAGATTTTTCCAGGTGCCCGCAACGCCCGGTACCGCAGCTTGACCACCGAGCTTACCGTCGGTGCCGACTTCGCGCGCCACGCGCGTGACTTCCGAGGCGAAGCCATTGAGCTGATCGAGCATCGTGTTCATGGTGTTTTTCAACGCGAGGATTTCACCCTTCACCTCCACGGTGATCTTCGACGAGAGATCGCCTTTGGCGATGGCCGTGGCCACGTCGGCGATGTTACGCACCTGTCCGGTGAGGTTGGAGGCCATGAAGTTCACGTTGTCGGTGAGATCCTTCCAGGTGCCCGCCACGCCGGGTACTTCGGCCTGACCGCCGAGTTTGCCGTCGGTGCCCACCTCGCGTGCCACGCGTGTCACTTCCGAGGCGAAGCCGTTGAGCTGATCGACCATGGTGTTGATGGTGTTTTTCAGTTCGAGGATTTCGCCCTTCACATCGACGGTGATCTTGCGGGAAAGATCGCCGCGCGCGACCGCCGTGGTGACGTCCGCAATGTTGCGGACCTGGGAGGTGAGATTGTTCGCCATCGAGTTGACGTTGTCGGTGAGATCTTTCCAGGTGCCGGCCACGTCGCGCACTTGCGCCTGGCCGCCCAGCTTGCCTTCGGTGCCGACTTCGCGCGCCACGCGCGACACTTCGGAAGCGAAGGCATTGAGCTGATCCACCATGGTATTGAGCGTGTTCTTCAGTTCGAGGATTTCGCCTTTGACGTCGACCGTGATCTTTTTGGACAAGTCGCCGCGCGCCACGGCGGTGGCCACGTCGGCGATGTTACGTACCTGGCCGGTGAGGTTCGAAGCCATCGAATTCACGTTGTCGGTGAGATCCTTCCAGGTGCCCGCCACGCCGGGTACCGTCGCCTGGCCGCCGAGCTTGCCGTCGGTGCCGACCTCGCGCGCGACGCGCGTGACTTCCGAGGAAAAGCCGTTGAGCTGATCGAGCATCGTATTCATGGTGTTTTTCAGTGCGAGGATTTCGCCCTTTACCTCAACGGTGATCTTCGAGGAAAGATCGCCCTGCGCGATGGCCGTGGCCACGTCGGCGATATTGCGCACCTGGGCGGTGAGATTCGAGGCCATGAAGTTGACGTTGTCGGTGAGATCTTTCCAGGTGCCGGCGACGCCGGGAACTGTCGCCTGGCCGCCGAGCTTGCCTTCGGTGCCGACCTCGCGCGCCACGCGCGTGACTTCCGAGGAAAAGCCGTTGAGCTGATCGACCATGGTGTTGATGGTTTCTTTCAGCTCCAGAATCTCGCCCTTCACGTCGACGGTGATCTTGCGCGACAGATCGCCGCGCGCCACCGCCGTGGTCACCGTTGCGATGTTGCGCACCTGCGCGGTGAGATTGGTCGCCATCGCGTTGACCGAGTCGGTGAGATCCTTCCAGGTACCGGCGACACCCGGCACCACCGCCTGCCCGCCGAGCCGCCCGTCGGTGCCGACCTCGCGCGCCACGCGCGTGACTTCCGAGGCGAACGAGCGGAGCTGGTCCACCATCGTGTTGATGGCTTCCTTGAGCTGCAAAATCTCGCCGCGCACATCGACGGTGATTTTTTTGGAGAGATCGCCGTTGGCCACGGCGATGGTCACGTCCGCAATGTTGCGCACCTGCGCGGTCAAGTTGCCCGCCATTTGGTTGACCGAGTCGGTGAGCGCCTTCCATACACCCGACACACCCTTCACCTGCGCCTGGCCGCCGAGCTTGCCCTCGGTGCCGACCTCGCGCGCCACCCGGGTCACTTCCGAAGTGAACACCGAGAGCTGCTCGATCATCGTATTCACCAGCTTTGCGGAGCGCAGGAATTCGCCCTTGAGCGCGCGCCCGTCCACCTCCAGATCCATCGATTGCCCGAGATCGCCTTTGGCAACAGCGCCGATGGTGCGCGCGACTTCCGTCGTCGGCCGCACCAGATCGTCGAACAGCGTGTTCAAGGATTCAACTTTCACCGCCCAGCCGCCGATCACGCCCGGCACCGACATGCGCTGCTTGAGCCGCCCCTCCTTACCGACCGCCACGCTCAACCGCGCGACCTCCTGTGCAATGCGATTTTCATGCGCGATGGCTTGATTAAATGCCTGCGCAATCCCGCCGTCGGTCTGCCCCCAATCCGTCGGCAGCCGTACCGCGAAATCACCGTCGCGAAAAGCCACCATCGCCGCGAGAATCATCCGCGAACGATCCCCCGCGGCAGGCTCGGCGGAAGTACCTCCGCCGTTCGCCTTGGCAGGCTTGCCATTGCCGCGTGTGGCAGCAGACGGGGATTTTTTAGCGACGAGGGGGAGTGTTGTTTCATTCATGGCGGGGTTCGCAGGCAAGATAAACGGCCACGCCACCACCGTGGAGAGGGGTGGGAGGATGTTCTATAATCCCCCGCAGCGCAAGCGGCGTCGTCACCGGCCACAACTCCAGGAGCGCCGCCATGGCCTCGGGCAGACGATAGTGTTTGGATGTTGGCACCACTTGCACGCGCGCCGTGCGCAAGAAACTCGAACGCCTGTGCCGCTACATCGCACGCCCCGACGCGCAAAGGGGGCGAGCGGTCACCGGCGGCAAACACCCGGAACCGAACAACGAGCGACAAACCGGTCGCCGATAGCCTAGAATTCCCGCTCCCGATTAACTCCTGGGCCGCGCGCCTTCCCGGCGATGGGCGGCTGCTCCGATGGATATTGCACTGATCCTGTTGCTCATCCTGCTCAATGGCGTGTTCGCCATGTCTGAAATGGCCGTGGTTTCGGCCCGCAAGGCGCGCTTGCACGGCATGGCCGACGACGGCAGTCCCGGCGCGCAAGCCGCCCTGGCGCTCAACAACGAACCCTCCGGTTTTCTGTCTACCGTTCAGGTCGGCATCACTACGGTCGCCATTCTGAGCGGCCTGATCGGCGAGACGGTGCTGGCCGATCCACTCACCCTGTGGCTGTCCGGTTTCAGCGTCATCGAGCCCTATGCCCGAGGCATCGCGCTGACGGTGGTGGTGGTGGGTCTGACCTATTTTTCCGTGGTCATCGGCGAGCTGGTTCCCAAACGCATGGCGCTGATGGCGCCGGAAAATATCGCCGCGCACATCGCACGCCCGATGATGTGGCTGGCGCGCGCCGCCCGGCCGCTGGTGTGGTTGCTGTCGTCGTCGTCCGACGTGTTGCTGCGCGTGATCGGCGCGCGCGCTAAGGACGAACCGCCGGTGACCAACGAAGAGATCAACGTACTGATGGAGCAGGGCGCGCAAGCCGGGGTGTTCCACGAAAGCGAACAGGAAATCGTTTCCAACGTGTTGCGCCTGGACGAGCAGCGCGTCGGCGCCATCATGACGCCGCGCAAGGATCTCTACACGATTGATCTCGACGCCAGCGACGACGAACTCCGGCAGCAGATTGCCGTCAGTCCGCACTCGCGCATCGTGGTGTGCCGCGACGGGCTCGAGCACATCGTGGGCGTGTTGCAAACCGGCAATCTTTTAAAACGCTCGCTGTCCGGCGAACTGCTGCGGCGCGAGGACGTGGAGGTGGCGGTCACGCCGCCGCTGTATCTGCCGGAAACCATGACCACGACCCAGTTGCTGGCCAATTTCCGGCGCGCACGTTTGAAGTTCGCGCTGATCGTCGACGAATACGGCGATTTGCAGGGCCTGGTGACGCTCGCCGACGTGCTGACCGCGATTGTCGGCGAAATGTCCCTGCCCGAAACACCCGGGCAGCACGACATGGTGCAACGCGACGACGGTTCATGGTTGATGGACGGCGACGTGGCCGTCGAGCGCATCAAGACGGTGTTGGAGGTTGACGAAGAATTGCCCGGCCAGGAGGAAAACGCCTTTCATACCCTGGGCGGATTCGTCATGCACATGCTGCGGCGCATTCCCGCCGCCAGCGATCATTTCGACTACGCGGGCTGGCGCTTCGAGGTGATGGACATGGACAAAAACCGTGTGGACAAAGTGCTGATTGCGCGCGTAACACCGGCGCACGCGGATTCAGACGGGCCCGCGCCATAAGCTTTACGCTGAAGCTCAGAGATAGCTCATCGTTGCGGCATCGGGTTCGCCGGTAATCGCGGTGGCGTGATGTTCGGCAACACGCCGGTCAGGCTGTTCAGGAATGCGACAATATCCGCCACTTGTTGATCCGACAATTCTTTCTGTAACTGCACTTTGGCCATGATGCGCACGGCGTCTTCGAGCGTGCGCGCCGAGCCGTTGTGAAAATACGGGGCGGTCAGGGCGATGTTGCGCAGCGGCGGTACACGCCACAGACGTTGATGTGCCGGGTCGTGATCAAATTCAAATACGCCCAGGTCGTCGGCGATGCGGTGGGAGGTGTCGTAGGCGCTGCCCGGATGATTGGGAAATAATTCGTAAAAGCCGTCGCCCATCTGCAACGCCGGGCCCGGCGCCGGACCTGCGAAGTTCACGCCAAAGTGGCAGGACAAACATTCCACGTTACGAAACTCTTCTTTGCCGCGCAGCTCTTGCGCGTTGAGCGCGGTTTTATCGCCGCGCAGGTAGCGGTCGAAGCGACTGTTGGGTGTGAGCAAGCTGCGCTCGAAGCTGGCGACGGCTTGCGCGGCGTTATCCAGCGTGATGGCGCTTCCGAACACGTTTTTAAATTCGGCGACGTAGCCGGGAATCGAGCGCAGACGGTTGAGCAACGCACCGGGTTCGGCGTAGCCGGTGATCTGCGCGTCGACGCTGTGTTGCTTGAATTGTTCTTCCAGGCTTTTCGCCCGCCCGTCCCAAAACAGCACGGTTTGAAATCCGATATTCCACAAGGTCGGCGCATTGCGGCGTGTCGGTTGTCCGTTGGCGCCCGGCGACAGCGCATGTGCGTCGGTTCCTCTGGTCTTGACATTATGGCAGGTGTTGCAGCTATGGGAATTTTCGCGTGACAGGCGCGCATCAAAGAACAGTTTTTTGCCAAGCTCGATTTTCGCTTTGGTCAACGGATTGTCTTTCGGGACCGGCACCTGCTTGGGTAACGGCTGGAAGTAATCGAAGGCCTGCGCGGGCAACGGCATGCAGAACAGAGCAAGCAGGAGCAGGCGGGTGAACATGGATTGATATTCCTGTACGAGGCATCGCCAATATTCTGGCTGAGCGGGCGCCTTGAAGGTCGTCAAAGCATCGGCACCGTGTGCAACGGTGCGTGTAAGCGTGCGATTTTAAAGGCCTAAACAATAATCCGTCCACTGGCATATGAATTGCTCTTTGCATTCGCAGAGTGATGACGGGTACTTCCGGAGGCGCACGACGATGGCTAAGGCGGCAGCAAAAGACAGCAAAGAAAAAGGCGACGAGAAGGGTGACGTCGAGGCCGAGGAAGGCGATGCAAAACCCAAAAAGAAAAAACCGTGGTTGTTGATTGCGGTGATTTCCCTGGCGTCGATTCTGGTGCTGTCGATCGCGATTGGCAGCACCGTTTACCTCATGGGTCGCGGTTCGCAAAAAGCGTCGACGGCATCCACCAAGGTGAAAGCCTCCGACGCGGGCACCGAAGAGGCGGCCGATTCGGCGGACGCCGCCGACGAGGAAAAGAGCGACAAGCCGGCCCCGGCGAATTACGTATCGCTGGATCCGCCGTTTGTTGTCAATTTTGAAGGTAACAGCGCCGCGCGTTTTTTGCAGATCAACGTCGAAGTGATGTCGCGCAAACTGGAGTACGCCGAGCACATCAAAAAACACATGCCGGTGATTCGCAACAATCTGGTGATGTTGTTCGGCAGCCAGACCTACGACAAGGTCAACACGCTCAAGGGCAAAGAAGAGTTGCGCCAGAAAGCGCTCACCGAAGTGCAAAAAATTCTCGAAGAGGAAACCGGCGATACCGGTGTCGAGGCATTGTATTTCACCAGTTTCGTAATGCAGTAAGACGAAGAAAAGCGAGAATCGCCATGTCTGTTTCCGACTTGCTGTCACAGGATGAAATTGACGCGCTGCTGCACGGGGTGTCGAGTGGTGACGTCGATACCGAGACCGCAAGCGATAGCAGTCCGGGCGGCATCCATGGTTACGATTTCAACAGCCAGGACCGCATTGTGCGCGGGCGCATGCCCACGCTCGAAATGGTCAACGAACGCTTTGCGCGTTATTTCCGCATCAGCTTGTTCAACATGCTGCGGCGCACGCCGGAAATCGCGGTGGGCGGCGTGCAGATGCTTAAGTTTGCCGAGTATGTTCACAGCTTGTTCGTGCCGACCAGCCTGAACATGGTGAAGGTATTGCCGTTGCGCGGCACGGCGTTGCTGGTGTTCGATCCCAAACTGGTATTCATCGTGGTGGATAATTTTTTCGGCGGCGACGGCCGCTTTCACGCCAAGATCGAAGGGCGCGAATTCACGCCGACCGAGTTGCGCGTCATCAACATGCTGATGATGCAGTGCTTCAAGGACATGAAGGAAGCCTGGACACCGGTTATGAACGTGGATTTCGAATACATCAATTCCGAAGTGAATCCGCATTTCGCCAACATCGTCAGTCCCACGGAAGTGGTAGTAGTGAGCACTTTCCACATTGAGCTGGAAGGCGGCAGCGGCGACCTGCACGTGACCATGCCGTATTCCATGCTCGAACCGATCCGCGATGTGCTCGATGCCGGCGTGCAAAGCGACCGGTCGGAACGCGATGAACGCTGGATCATTGCGCTGCGCGAGGAAATGCAGTCCGCCCGTGTGGAGCTGAGTGTTAGCTTGGGCACCGCCGAGCTGCCGCTGCGCGACATGCTCACTTTGAAGGCGGGCGACATTATCCCTTTCGAGTTGCCGCCGCTGGTGACGGTGCGTGCGGAAGATGTGCCGGTATTTCGCGGCGTGTATGGCATGGCTGGCGGCAATTCCGCAGTGCAGGCGGTGGAGATGATTGCCAATCATCAGAAACGCAGTTTGGTCCTGATTTAGACAGCAGGAGTCGTGCAATGAATGACACACCCACACCCCCAGGCGCAGCGGCGGCCACCGACGACTGGGCCGCCGCGTTGCAAGAACAGACCGACGTCGGGGCGGGCGCCAGCGTCGCCAAGGCGGAGTTGAAAAACCTGGTGCCCGACGCACACGGCCCGACCATGGAAGAGTCGAGTCTCGACGTCATTCTGGATATTCCCGTCACCATTTCCATGGAAGTCGGGCGTACTCACATCAGCATCCGCAATCTGCTGCAACTCAACCAGGGCTCGGTGGTCGAGCTGGACCGCCTCGCCGGTGAACCGCTGGACGTCATGGTCAACGGCATGCTGGTGGCGCACGGCGAAGTGGTGGTGGTCAACGAGAAGTTCGGAATTCGCTTGACCGACGTCATCAGCCCCAGCGAGCGCATCAAGAAACTAAAATGACAACACGCGCGCAAGTAGTCCGTTTCGCCAAAGGACTGACAAATGAAACCGATGGATTTTTTTGCCCGGCGAGGCGCAGACCCGCCGCCGCACTTATTGTGCGGCAAGGGTCTGCAACGACGCCGGGTGAAAAAATACGCGGTTTCATGTCAGCCCTTTGGCGGAACGGACTACTCGTTGTAGCGATGCTGGCCGCGCCACAGACGGCATTTGCCAAACTGGGCGACGGCACGACCGAGGCCGTGAGCGCCGGCAGCATGATGCAAATGGTGCTGGGGCTGGTGGTGGTGCTGGCGATACTCATTGGCGGCGCGCTGCTGGTGCGGCGTTTGGGCACGTTTCCCGCCGTGGCCGATTCACCGCTCAAAGTGATTACCGGTCTGTCGCTGAGTCCGCGTGATCGGCTGGTGGTGGTGCAGGTGGGTGACAAACAATTACTGCTGGGCCTGTCGCCCGGACGCATCCAGACCTTGCATGTATTGGAGGAGCCGCTTCCGATAAGCACTACTGCGGCATCCGGTTTAAATGCGCTAACGCAACGTTTCAGCGCATTGTTGCAAAGCCAGATGAAAAAATGACGATGTCGCATCAGCGCTCAAAAAAACCGCTGTTTATGATAGTCGAGCTGCTGCTGACATGTTGGGTCTTGTCATTTATTTCGCCCGGCGTAAACGCCGCTGATTTGGGCATCCCCGCGTTCACCGTGACCAACAATGCCCAAGGGCAGCAAGTCTATTCGTTAAGTCTCCAGGTCTTGATTTTAATGACCGCGCTGTCGTTCCTGCCGGCGGCGCTGATCATGATGACCTCGTTCACGCGCATCGTGATTGTGCTGGCGATTTTACGTCAGGCGATGGGGTTGCCGCAGACGCCGCCGACCCAGGTGTTGGTGGGGCTGGCGTTGTTTCTCACCTTTTTCATCATGTCGCCGGTGTTTGAAGCGGCTTACCGCGACGGCGCGCAGCCGTATCTCAACGACAAAATGCCTGCGCAGGAAGCCTTGGACAAAGCCGTCGCGCCATTCAGGAAATTCATGCTCAACCAGACGCGTGCGCCGGATATCGAATTGTTCTCCAACATTGCGCGCGTCGATAATCTGGATATCGACAACGTACCCCTGACGATTCTATTGCCCGCGTTCGTTACCAGCGAATTGAAAACCGCATTCCAGATTGGCTTCCTGTTGTTCCTGCCGTTTCTGATTATCGATCTGGTGGTGGCCAGCATCCTGATGGCGATGGGCATGATGATGTTGTCGCCGATGATTATTTCGCTGCCGTTCAAAATCATGTTGTTCGTGTTGATCGACGGCTGGTCGTTGATCATGGGCACGCTGGCGGCAAGCTTTTTTTAGTGAGGTAAACATGACACCCGAATCCGTAATGACCGTCGGCAAAGAAGCCATCGAAGTATCCATTCTGCTGCTGGCGGTGATTCTGCTGCCGGTGCTGGGCATCGGCTTGATCGTCAGCATGTTTCAGGCCGCGACCCAGATCAATGAAATGACCTTGAGTTTTGTTCCCAAGCTGGTGGTGATGTTTGTGACCATTTTGTTTGCGGGCGGGTGGATGCTGGGCCTGTTGATGGATTACACCGGCCGCCTGATCGACAGTATTCCAACTTTAATTGGATGAATTTAATCGATGAACTTCACCGCGACACAAATCAATGCCTGGGTGGGTGGCTACATGTGGCCCCTGTTCCGCATTGCGGCGATTGTGGCGACCGCACCGGTGCTGGGCGCCCGCTACGTTCCGGCGCGCGTCAAAATTTACATGATCCTGGCGTTGACGCTGGTCATTGCGCCTAACGTTCCTGAGGTGCCGGTGGTTGACCCGATCAGCCTGCCTGCGCTTGCGATCATTGTTCAACAGCTCATCATCGGCGCGGCGACCGGCCTGCTGATGGCGATGGTGTTCAGCGCGTTCGTCATCGGCGGAGAAATTATCGCCACCAGTATGGGCCTGGGGTTCGCATCGGTGGTCGATCCGCAGATGGGGGTGCAAACCCCGGTAATCAGCCAGTTTTACGTGGTGTTGCTGTCGCTGGTGTTTGTGTCGCTGAACGGCCATCTGGTGATTATCCGCGTGTTGGCCGACAGCTTCACCACCATGCCGATTTCAGCGCAGGGGGTTGATCGTGACACTTTCTGGCATCTGGTGTCCTGGGCCGGACAGATGTTCAAAGGTGCGGTGCTGATGGCCTTGCCCGCGATCACCACTTTGCTCATTGTTAATGTCGCGCTGGGTATCATCATGCGTGCCGCGCCGCAGTTCAATATTCTGAGCGTCGGGTTTCCGGTCACACTGATGATCGGCTTTATCGTGATGCTGGTGACCCTGCCGGTGATCTTGCCGCAGTTGGTGCAGGCGCTCGAAATGGGCATCGAGGGCGTACGCCAGATTCTTACCGGGAATTTTTAACTTATGGCGGCGGAGAGCGGCCAGGAACGCACCGAACAGGCGACCCCCAAGCGCCGCGAAGACGCGCGTAAAAAAGGCCAGGTGCCACGTTCGCGCGAACTGAATGCCACCCTGATGCTGGTGGGTGCAGCGGCGATGCTGCTGATGTTCGGCAGTGTATTCATGGGTTCGTTGGCGGAGATGTTTCGTACCGGGTTCACCTTGACGCGCGCGCAAATTTTCGACCCCGGCGCCATGTCCCATGCGCTGCGCACCTTGTTTCAAGACAGTTTTTTTGCCGCGTTACCCTTGCTGGCGGTGACCGTGGTCATCGCACTGATCGCGCCGCTGCTGCTCAGTGGCTGGACCTTCAGTTCGGAACAGATTTCGCTGAAATTCAGTCGGCTCAATCCCATTACCGGATTTGGGCGCATGTTCGCGTGGCGCGGTTTGCTCGAATTAGTCAAAGCGTTGATCAAATTTTCGTTCATTCTCACCATCGCGGTGATCGTGTTGTGGAGCGAGGCCGATGACTTGCTGGGCCTGGGCAGTGAGTCGTTGCACAGCGCCGTCGGTCACGCGGCGCATCTGGCGGCGTGGACGTTCCTGCTGTTGAGTTGCGCGCTGATCGTGTTACCGCTGATCGACGTACCGTTCCAACTCTGGGACCACACCCGCCAATTGCGCATGACGCATCAGGAAATACGCGACGAAAACAAACAGTCCGAAGGCAGTCCCGAAATCAAGGGGCGCATCCGTCAGTTGCAGCGCGAAGTGGCGCGCCGCCGCATGATGAAGGCCGTGCCGCAGGCCGACGTTATTGTCACGAACCCGTCCCATTACGCGGTGGCGCTGCGCTACGACCAAGGCAAGGCACGCGCCCCGGTGGTGGTGGCCAAGGGCATGGATTTAATCGCA
>JANOOV010000176.1:0-2455 GCA_031421535.1 Gammaproteobacteria bacterium | reverse complement strand
CGAAGAAGCAACCTCCGACTACGACAAAGAGAAGCTGCAAGAGCGCGTGGCCAAGTTGGCTGGCGGCGTTGCCGTCATCAAGGTGGGTGCAGCTACCGAAGTCGAAATGAAAGAAAAGAAAGCTCGCGTCGAAGATGCGTTGCATGCCACCCGCGCCGCCGTTGAAGAAGGTGTGGTTCCCGGCGGCGGCGTGGCCTTGGTGCGTGCGCAGATGGCTATCGCGAAATTGGCCGGTGCGAACCATGATCAAGATGTCGGCATCAACATCGCGCGTCGCGCGATGGAAGAGCCGCTGCGTCAGATCGTGGCCAATGCCGGTGACGAGCCCTCGGTGATCGTCAACAAGATCAAAGAAGGCAAAGGTAACTTCGGTTACAACGCCGCAACCGGTGAGTTCGGTGACATGATTGCGATGGGCATTCTGGATCCGACCAAAGTGGCGCGTACCGCGTTGCAGAACGCCGGTTCGGTGGCCGGTCTGATGCTTACCACGGAAGCCATGATTGCCGAAACCCCGAAAGATGAGAAAGCATCCACAGGTGGCGGCGGCGGTGGAATGGGTGGTATGGGCGGTATGGACATGATGTAGTCGCGACGACCATCACGCAGTGATCAAGCCCCACCTTTGTTTCGGTGGGGCTTTTTTTTGCAATTCGCTATAGTGCCGAGTACACACGGCGCGTGCCCGTCAAATTAACCCACTCATGCCCAATCCGATTTCATCCAACACCTTTCTGGACATTTGGAAAACCTATCGTCGCTTCGCGCCCTTCATCGCGCCGGATATTCTCGCGGTGTTGGCCGATGCGTTCACGATTGTGGTCGCGGTCATTACCAATGCGCTGCTGATCTGGCTGATCGGCATGCCGTTCGATCTGGTGCAAAAAGGCCAGTACGATGCAGTCATACAGCTCTTGTTCTGGTTTACCGTGGTGATCGTGATTAACCAACTGATGCAACTGACCGGCTCGTGGTTAACGCAGTGGTTGGGGTTGCGCAGCATCGGCAGAATTCGCAATGCGTTGGTCGCGCGCTTGGTGCAGGTGTCATTTCCAGCGGCCAATCATTGGTCAAAAGGCGATCTGCTGGCGCGTTTGGGCAATGACATCGACAGCATAAGAAACACCCTGGTCGAAGCGCCACTGTTTACCCTATCGCATATTTTAACCGCGACCATTTACATCTCCATGTTGTTCTGGATCGATACCTCGCTTGCCCTCGTCGCATTGCTGGTTACCCCGCTGTTCGTGATTCACCAGCGTGTACTGGGCAGTTTCAAACGCCGTGCCGCAGAACAATTTGTCGCAAAGCGCGGCGATTTAATTGCGTTCGAGGAAGAGGCGTTAAGCAACCTGCGTGGCATCAGCAGCGCGAACGCCGAAGGTTTCATCACCCGCCTACACCATACTGTATTCGAGCTCGCACGGCATTGGGCCATGAAGGAGCGCGTTGTCGACATTGGCTTCATGGTCGGTTTTACATTCCTGATTTATGCCACCGGCTTGGTGATCGTCTTTTTGGGGTTGGACGGCATTCGCACCGGGCGCTTTGGTGCCGGTCATCTGGTGAGTTTCTTGCTGTTTCTCGGCTATCTTACCGTTCCGGCACGCGGATTGGCCGACATCGTATTTCAAGCCATGGGAAATTTCGGCGCCGCCAAGCGCGTACTGGAAATTGTCGACGCGCAACCGTTGGTGAGTGAAGCGCCCGACGCCCACGATGTACAAAAAATACACGGCAGCATCGAATTCGCAGGAGTCTCTTTTCAGTATCCGGGCGGCGCGCTGCTGTATGACCAGATCAACCTGCACATCGCAGCGGGAGAAACAATCGCGTTGGTCGGCCCCAGCGGCTGTGGCAAGTCCACATTGGCGTTGTTGCTGCTGCGGTTTTACGACGTCACCAACGGGCGCATTTTGATCGACGGAATCGATGTGCGCAGTCTCAAATTGGAAGCTTTGCGGCGCAATGTCGCCATCGTTTGGCAAGAGCCCTACGTAGTGAGCGGGACGCTGCGGGAAAATTTACTGATGTATGCGCCGGAAGCGACCGAAGCGCAGTTGATTGATGCGTGCAACGCGAGTCGTGCCTGGGATTTTATCGAACAATTACCGCAGCAGCTGGACACCCGGATCGGTGCGGGTGGGACCAGCCTGTCCACCGGGCAAAAACAACGTATCGCAATCGCGCAGGCTTTTTTGCGCGACGCACCTATCTTGATCATGGACGAAGCCACATCGGCGCTTGACAGCCAAAGCGAGCAAGCCATCAGTGCTGCCATGAACCTGCTGCGCAACGGTCGCACCACGGTATTGATCGCGCATCGGTATTCATCACTCAAATCTGCGGATCGGGTGGCTTACTTCAATGGCGATGGCACCCTCACCGTGGACCGGCACGAGCGTTTATTGGATACCCACCCCGACTATAAAGGGGCGGTTGATTGGCAAACAGG
>JANOOV010000175.1:0-18854 GCA_031421535.1 Gammaproteobacteria bacterium | reverse complement strand
TGGAAATCGTACACACCCAACGGCGAAGAGAAACGCGCGGTACGTGACGTCGGCAATACGTGATTGGGTCCAGCACAATAGTCGCCGAGCGCTTCCGACGTGTAGCGGCCCATGAAAATCGCACCGGCGTGACGGATTTTCTGCGCCAGCGCCTGCGGATTGTCGATGGACAATTCGAGATGTTCAGGCGCGATGAAATTCGTAATCTCCACCGCTTCGTCAAGATCACGCACCTGGACCAAGGCGCCGCGCCGCCCCAGCGACGCGCGAATGATGTCGGCGCGCGCCATGGTCGGCAACAATTGTTGGATGACCTGTTCAACCGCATCGAGGAACGCAGTGTCGGGACTCAACAATATGGCCTGTGCGTCTTCATCGTGTTCGGCCTGCGAGAATAAATCCATCGCAATCCACGCCGGATCGGTCTTGCCATCGCATACCACCAGAATTTCCGACGGCCCGGCAATCATGTCGATGCCGACTTGGCCGAAGATTGCGCGCTTGGCGGTGGCGACGTAGATATTGCCGGGGCCGACAATTTTGTCAACGCGTGGCACCGTGGCAGTGCCGTAGGCGAGCGCAGCCACCGCTTGCGCGCCGCCGACGGTGAACACGCGATCAACACCGGCGATGGCGGCGGCCGCCAATACCATGTCATTCACTACGCCGCCGGGCGTCGGCACGACCATGATCAATTCGCGCACACCGGCCACTTTTGCCGGGATGGCGCTCATCAACACCGACGACGGATAGGCGGCTTTGCCACCCGGCACGTACAGGCCGACGCGGTCGAGCGCGGTGACTTGCTGCCCGAGCACAGTGCCGTCGGCTTCGGTATAAGTCCACGAGCTTTGCTTTTGGCGCTCGTGATAAACACGCACGCGCTGCGCGGCGCGCTCCAACGCAATACGTTGCTCGGCAGGAATGCTGCCACGCGCGGCATGCAAACGCGCTGCGGGAATTTCCAACTCGGCCATGCTGGTAGCCGTGACCCGATCAAAGCGCCGCGTGTATTCCAGCAGCGCCGCGTCGCCACGCGCACGCACCGCTGCAATAATGTCATGCACCACCGTGTTCACGGCGGCATCGGAAACCGACTCCCACGCCAGCAGTTGTTCCAGCGTGGGCCAAAAATCTTGCGCGCTTGAGTTGAGGCGTTTGATGTTCATGGTCATTTCACCGCTGCTGCCATGGCGTCGATCAACTGTTTAACCGCCTGATGTTTCATTTTCATCGCAGCTTTATTAACGATCAGGCGCGCACTGATATCCGCAATCTTGTCGACTGGTTCAAGGCCGTTAGCACGCAAGGTGTTGCCGGTATCCACCACATCCACGATGCAATCCGCCATGCCGACCAGCGGTGCCAATTCCATTGAACCGTACAACTTGATAATTTCGACCTGTACGCCCTGGCGCGCAAAGTAGTCGCTCGTAGTGTGCACATATTTGGTCGCCACCCGCAGGCGTTTGCCCAATCGCTGCGTGTAGGCCTCGCGCGCCAGTCCGATGGGCGCGGCGGTCATCAAGCGGCAGCGCGCGATTTTTAAATCCAGGGGTTCGTACAAATCCGCGCCGCCGTGTTCCATTAACACGTCTTTACCCGCCACGCCCAGATCGGCGCCGCCGTATTGCACGTAGGTCGGCACATCGCTGGCGCGCACGATGATGAGTTTGATATTGGGCTGATTGGTGGACAGGATGAGCTTGCGACTGGTGTCGGGATCATCCACCGGCTCGATACCCGCGTGCCGTAACAACGGCAAGGTCTCTGTAAAGATCCGGCCCTTTGAAAGCGCGATGGTTAAGGTCTGCAACATGGCGGTGAACCGCAAAAGTAAACGAGGCGGTATTTTACTTGGGATTGCAGCCGCGTGTGGCGTTTTCTTAGCACTCCGTTTCACTAAAAGGCTGACAAAATGAAACCGATGGATTGTTTCGCCCTGCGAGGCGCAGACCCGCAGTAATACTGTGCGTATTGCAAGGGGCTGCAACGACGCAGGGCGAAACAAGACCTGGTTTCATGTCAGCCTTTTAGTGAAACGGAGTACTAGACCTTTACACGTTTGATCTTCGCGCCCAACTGCGACAACTTTTCTTCGATGCGTTCGTAGCCCCGATCAATGTGGTAGATGCGATTGACATGGGTGTCGCCTTCGGCCGCCAGCCCCGCCAGCACCAGGCTCGCGGACGCGCGCAAATCCGTCGCCATCACCGGCGCCCCGGACAGCCGTTCGACGCCGGTCACCACGGCAGTGTTACCCTCAAGGCGGATGTTCGCACCCATGCGCTGCATTTCCTGCACGTGCATGAAGCGATTTTCAAACACGGTTTCGGTAATTACGCCAGTGCCCTGCGCGACCGCATTTAATGCGCAAAATTGCGCCTGCATGTCGGTAGGGAATGCCGGATACGGCGCAGTGCGCAGCGTCACCGCTTGCGGGCGACGCCCTTGCATGTCCAGCTCCACCCAATCCGGGCCGGTCGTGACATGCGCACCCGCCTCGACCAGCTTGGACAGTACTGCATCGAGTAATTCCGGGCGCGTGCCTTTGCATTTCACACGGCCGCTGGTGATGGCTGCCGCCACCAGATAAGTACCGGTCTCAATCCGGTCGGGCAAAACATTGTAAGACGCACCGTGCAACCGCTCGACGCCTTCGATGTGAATCACGTCGCTGCCCGCGCCGTTGACTTTGGCGCCCATCGCGTTCAGGCAATGGGCAAGATCGACCACTTCGGGTTCGCGTGCGGCGTTTTCAATAATTGTCACGCCCTGCGCCAGCGTCGCCGCCATCATGAGATTTTCAGTTCCCGTGACCGTAACCATATCCATCACCAGCTTGGCGCCGCGCAAACGGCCTTTGACGCTGGCGCGGATGTAGCCGCTCTCGACTTTGATATCGGCGCCCATCGCGTGCAGTCCGGCAATGTGCAGATTCACCGGACGCGAGCCGATGGCGCAACCGCCGGGCAACGACACCTCGGCATGACCGTGCCGCGCCAATAGCGGCCCCAACACCAGGATCGATGCGCGCATGGTTTTCACCAGCTCGTACGGCGCGAGAAATTCATTGACCCCGGACGCATCCACTTCGACGTTCATTTTTTCATCGACCACCAGCTGCACGCCCATGCGGCCCAGCAACTCCATAGTGGTAGTGATGTCTTGCAGGTGTGGCACGTTACCGATGGTGACCACTTCATCGGACAACAGGGTCGCGGCGAGAATCGGCAACGCGGCGTTTTTTGCGCCGGAAATACGCACTTCGCCGTCGAGGCGTACGCCCCCGGTGATGATCAATTTATCCATACGGAACTCGAATTAAATTCGGAAATTATTTAGTTGGAGCCTGAACCCTGGGCCTTCTGCCAATCGTCCGGTGTATAGGTTTTTACCGATAGTGCGTGGATTTCGCCGCCGGTCAAACGTTCGCCGAGGGTACCGTATACCAGCCGCTGCTGTTGCAGCAGCGACTTGCCGACGAACACCTCGCCGATCACCGTCGCGTACCAATGCCGACCGTCGCCTTCCACCGCCGCTGCGCAACCCGGTAAGCCCTGTTCGATCATCTGGCTGATCAACTCGGCGGTTATCACGTCATGCCCCCTGTGCCACCGTCGGCGGCATAAGTATTCCATCCAGCCCGCTGATTTTAGCCATCGCCAGCATCTGCGCCGGAACATTTTGAAACTCAATGCTCTTGTTGGCTTGCCGCGCACGACGCAGCCATTCGACCATCAACGCCAGGCCCACGCTGGTGGTGCGGCGCACACCGCTTAAGTCCACGACCAGATGCGCACCTTCATATGCAAACATGGACATGCTGGCGCCGAGCAATTGCGGGACATCGTCAAAATCCAGATCGCCGGTCAGCAAGAAGCGCCCGTCGCCCAGCGACTGGATCGCGGCATTATTCATTCGCCGCCTGCTGATTACGCTCTTTGAGTTTCTTGATCAAATCATCGACGCCGCCCTGCTTTACTTCACTGGCAAAAGTGGTGCGGTAGTTTTTCACCATACTGATACCGTCGATGTCAACATCGTAGACCTTCCAGGCGCCGTTTTTAATTTCCATGCTGTAATTGATCGGCAATGGAAAGCCGCCCTTCTGTGGAATCTCGGTACGCACCGTCACGTCGGTCGCACCGTCGGCGATGCGCAACGGCAACGCGGCAATCTTGTGATCCATATTATCGACCAGCGCTTTTGCATAGGTGCGCACCAGTAGCAGCTTGAACTCTTGGGTGAAGCGTTGCTTCTGCTCGTCGCTGGCGCTCCGCCAATTCTTGCCCAGCACCGACGCAGACATATTCGTAAAATCGAAGTTGGGCAAGACAATCTGTTCGACCAATTCGTAAACGCGTTTCGGATTCTTGGTCACCACGTCGCGTTCCGCGCGCAGTTGCGTTTGAATTTTCTCCGCCGTTTGTGTGACCAGCGCCAACGCCGGGTGTACGGTATCGGCACGGGCCACCTGTGTTCCGAGACAGATCAACAGCATTAGAAAGTTACAAAGATGTTTCATTTAAAATCTCCGGTAACGAACCTTAATTGTGCAACGTACATGTTGTAATTATTCACCGTACGCAGGTAGTCGCTGTGCGCCACGATGTAGCCTTGAAATGCCGTCATCACTTTGGCCGACTCTTCCAACCCGGCTTCGAAATCCGCGTAACTGGAAATCATCCAGCGTCGCCCGGCGCGGCTCGATTGCGTCAGCTCATCCACCATGACGCGGTGCGCGTGCACATGTTGATACTGCTCGGACACCTGGAACGGAATCCCGTCGCGCGCGAAGCTGGATTTTTCCACCAGCGCGTTGAGTTCGGATTGCGCCTGACTCACCCGCGCGGGTTGACGGCCACTGTCCCAATCCCACTTCAAACCGACGATGGGCGTTATGCCGATGTGATTGAACGGATCATAAATGTATTGACTATCCAGTCTCTCTCGACCCTTGGTATACGCAATTGAACCCACTACCCCAGTGTACAAATTTGGATTGCTCTCGGATTTTTTGGCTTCGACCAGCGCACGGCGCGCCGTCATGCCGGCGTCCAGTTGACCCATTTCCGGGCGCTGTGTCAGTGCGCGCGCTTGCAGATCCTTAAGTGATTCTTTGGGTAACTCCACCGGCGCCAGTTTTTTATCGGCAAGCTCCAACTCCTTGCCGGTGGTCGCGCCGGTGAGCGTGCGTAATCCCTCCATTGCTATTTTTTCGTAGCCCTGCGCTTCGGCGATATAGCGATTCACCAACGCGGCGGCAGTTTGCAACGCGAACAGGTCCGACTGTTTGGTTTTACCATTACCGCTGTCCAGCCAACCCTGCACCAGCGTGGTGGCTTTTTCCAGGCGGCTCTTTACGTCTTCCATCAACAAGCGCGTGTCTTGCGCAGTCAGGTAGCCGTAATAGGCGCGATGCACATCAAGGATGATTGCGGCGCGCTGCAACGCAACGTCGCCCTTCTTGACATCAACATTGGCTTGCGCGGCTTCGGTGTAGTGCTTGATTTTACCGAAGGTCGCCAGGGGTTTGATCACGGCAAACTCAAAGTTGTACCAAGGGGCGACGGCTTTAACGTCGAAGACATCGCTGCGAATTTTAAAACCTAAGTCAGGATCATCCGGAGTCGGGTCTTTTTCGAACAAACTGCCACGCGCGCGCGCCGCCAACCCGACAAAAAAATTGGTGTTGTAGCTCACATGGCCCGCGTCTTCAGCTTCTTTTTGCACGCCGCGCGCGACTTCGACCAATTGGTCTTGCTCGCGGATGCGCGCGTCATGGCGCAAGGCGCGCTCCACCGCCTGCTCAAGGTTCACCACGTCCGCCACCGCGTCAGTGGCAAGCACAACTGCTCCCATCAACAACCAGCCGCGCAGTTTCATTTCTTGCCCTCGGGGGTTGTGCCTTCTTGTGCTTTGTTAAACAGGAATTGACCGATGAGGTTTTCGAGCACCACGGCCGATTGGGTCAGTTTGATGGCGTCGCCTTCTTTCAAGTAGTTGTCCTGTGCACCCGCTTCCAGGCCCACATAGTTTTCGCCCAGCACTCCGGCGGTAAAAATGCTGGCGGAGGTGTCTTTGGGCAGCGTGTTGTATTGCTGGGCAATACGCAGCGTGACGACCGCTTCATAAGTTTTGGCGTCGAAGGTAATGTCGGCCACGCGCCCGACCCGCACCCCGGCCATCGACACCGGTGAGCGAATTTTCAATCCGCCGATGTTTTCAAACCGCGCCGTGACGCTATAGCCCTCGTCGTCGGCAAAGGCGCTCATATTGCTGACTTTCATTGCCAGCATGAATAAGGCTGCCAGACCGGCGGCAACGAACAAGCCCACCCAAATTTCCAAACTGTGTTTGCTTACCATGGTTATTTTTCCCCAAACATCAGTGCTGTCAATACGAAGTCCAGTCCCAAAACCGCGAACGCCGTGTACACCACGGTGCGCGTGGTGGCGCGGCTGACGCCTTCGGTCGTGGGCACCGCATCATACCCTTCAAACACGGCAATCCACGTGGCTACGATACCGAATACCACGCTCTTGATGAACCCATTGTAGATGTCGGCAAAGAAATCCACCTTGGATTGCATCTGCGACCAAAACGCTCCGGAGTCTACACCCAGCAGTCCCACGCCCACAAAGTAACTACCCAAGATTCCCACGGCGCTGAACATCCCCGCCAGCAACGGCATGGAAATTATTCCCGCCAGCAAGCGCGGCGCGATCACGCGCTTGAATGGATCGACCGCCATCATCTCCATGCCGGAGATCTGTTCAGTCGCTTTCATCAAACCGATTTCCGCCGTCAACGCCGAACCCGCGCGCCCGGAAAACAACAGGGCTGACAACACCGGGCCCAATTCGCGCACCAGCGACAGCGCCACCACCGGGCCCAGCGACTGCGACGCGCCGAAATCGCTGAGCGTGCTGTACATTTGCAGGCCCAGCACCATGCCGACGGTGAGCCCGGAAATCGCAATGATCTGCACCGACAACACGCCCACTGAATACATCTGCGCCACCAGCAGCGACGGCTTCATCAGTACCGAAGGAATCGCGGCGAGCGCTTGCAACGCGAACAGATTCGCGCGGCCCAACCGCTCGAAAAAAGCCAGACCGCCGCGCCCGAGAGACTGCAACCAGTTAATCATTTACGCCACCGCCATTAGATCATCTGCGAACGGCAGGGCCGGATAGTGAAACGGTACCGGGCCATCCGGCCGCCCGTGCAAAAATTGCTGCGCCCATTCCGAAGGCGAGCGTTGTAATTCCGCAGGCGCACCCTGCGCCACCACCTTGCCCTGCGAGAGCAGGTAAAGGCGATCCGAAATCGTCGACACTTCCGCCACATCGTGCGACACGATAATGCTGGTCAGTCCCAGCGAATCGTTAACTTGCCGGATCAACTGCATGATCACACCGACCGTGATCGGATCCTGTCCGGTAAACGGCTCGTCGTACATGATCATCATCGGATCCAGCGCAATGGCGCGCGCCAGCGCCACGCGCCGTGCCATGCCGCCGGATAATTCCGCCGGCATCAGTTTGCGCGCGCCGCGCAAACCCACCGCCTGCAACTTGATCAGCACCAGATCGCGGATCAGTGCTTCCGGCAGGCGGGTGTGCTCGCGCAACGGAAAGGCGACGTTCTCAAATACGTTCAGATCAGTGAACAACGCGCCGGTCTGAAACATCATGCCCATGCGCTTGCGCAGCTGGTACAACTCTTTAAGTGCCAGGTCAGGAACATTTTGTCCATCGACCTCCACCGTACCCGCATGGGGTTTGAGCTGCCCGCCGATCAGGCGCAGCAAGGTGGTCTTGCCGGTACCGCTCGGGCCCATGATGGTCGTGACTTCACCGCGATGGATATCAATATCCACCCCATCAAGGATCACGCGCGACGCGTGCGCGAAGCGCAACCCCCGTGTTTTTACCAGCACATCCTCGGGCATAAAGCCTTCCACATTCCGCAGCAAGAGTTCGAGTGCCGAAAGTGTGGGCAACATCGACGGTTCCGTCAACCACGATGAATAACACCACCATGAATAACTTGTGCAGTCTGACTCAGTCGGCAATTCATGCGCTGCAAAACCAGGCTGGTCTATCTGCTCTCCACAGGCACGACCCGCGATACTCATCTCTATTCCGCCCGCATAGGTTTTATGGCAAGGTAGCGCTCGCTTGGAAAACGGGAAAAGTTCATGAACGGTATGTGCGGCTGGTTTGGCGGCGAACTCGTGCAAGACGCTCCACAGGCGCTCGCGCGCATGTCGGATTCTCTCAGCGCCGCCGATGCGGGTGGCGTGAGCCACACCGCGCTGCATCGCGCGCTCTACCAACAAACGGCTGCAACACCTCAACCAGTGCTGGAACAGCGAGGAATTTCCGCTGCGATTTGCGGGCACGTGCGTTGGAAAGACACGGAGCTCGACGCGCTATCCAAAAGCCACGGTCACCACGCGGCACTCATCGAAGCCTACCGACGCCACGGTGAATTTCTGCTGCATCACATTAACGGCCATTTCGCACTGGCGGTTCTGGATCCGGAACGTCAGCGTGCACTGCTCGCGGTGGATCATATCGGTGCACATCCCATGTGCTACGCGCATACCAAAGACGGTGCGCTGGTTTTTGGTTCAACGACAGATGCGGTGCGCGCGCATCCGGATGTGGCATCAAAACTGTCGATGCAAGCGTTATACGACTACGTCTATTTCCACATGATTCCCAGCCCGGATACAGTCTACGCAGGGATTAACAAACTGGAACCCGCGCAATGTCTGTGGCTTGAAAACGGCAAATTGCGCCTGCGCTTTTATTGGCAACCGGCGTTCGTTGAATCCGACGACAAGCAATTTCCTGACCTGCAGGACGAATTCCTGAAAGCAATGCGCGGCGCGGTAACGCGTTGCGATCCGGATCAACACACCGGCGCGTTTCTGAGCGGCGGCACCGACAGCTCAACGGTCTCGGGCATGCTCGCGGGCATCCAGCCCAACGCCGCACGCACCTACTCCATTGGCTTTGCAGCGGAAGGCTACGACGAAATTTCTTACGCGCGTCTGGCATCGAATCACTTTCATACCCAACAACACGAATACTATGTAACGCCGCAGGATGTTGCCGATTCCATCCCGCACATCGCGCGCGCCTATGACGAACCTTTCGGCAATTCTTCCGCCATTCCCACTTATTATTGCGCGCGCATGGCGAAACAGGACGGCATGCGCGTGCTGCTGGCCGGGGACGGCGGCGATGAGTTGTTCGGCGGCAACGCGCGTTATGCCAAACAAAAAGTATTCGACTGGTATCAGCGTATCCCCAGCGCACTGCGGCGTAACGTGGTCGAGCCGTTATTCGTCGAACTGCCCTTCAGTCAATGGCTGTCGCCGACGCGCAAAATCCGCAGCTACATCGAGCAGGCACGCGTGCCCATGCCGGAGCGCATGGAAAGCTATAACTTTCTGAGCCGCACCGACCCGCGCACAATTTTCCAGGGCGATTTTCTGGATGCCGTCAATCCAGGCCACCCGCTCGCGCTACTGCAAGCGGTTTATCAACGCGCGCCGACGTCTTCATTGCTGAATCGCATGCTGTATATGGACTGGAAAATCACGCTGGCGGACAACGACCTGCGCAAAGTGAATCGCATGTGTGCGCTGGCCGGAATCGAAGTGCGCTACCCGATGCTGGACGATGAACTGGTGGAATTTTCGGCACGCGTTGCGCCCGAGTTGAAACTGAAGGGACTCAAACTGCGCTACTTCTTCAAGAAGTCGCTGGAAAATTTTCTGCCGCACGAAATCATCAACAAGAGCAAGCACGGGTTCGGCCTGCCCTTCGGTGAATGGCTCAAAACCTCTCCCCAGCTTCAGGACATCGTGTACACCAGTCTGCAGGCGTTCAAGGCGCGCGGCATGGTGCGGCCAGAGTTCATCGACGAACTCATCACGACACATCGTAGCGGGCACGCTTCCTATTATGGAACGATGCTCTGGGTCTTCGCTTTTCTGGAGCAGTGGTTTCAGCAGCACAAGGTCGCCCCTTGACGCGATACCGACCTATTGAATAACTGAAAGAATTTTCGTCTAATGTTTCTCCACCAACCCACGGACTATTTTTCACTGATGCCATGAACCCAAACCTGATAGCGTTTCTGTTGTTGGTTGCAACTTCGGCCTCGACGATGCTGCACGCGAATGAAAATTCCAAGCCATCTGTAATCGCAGCGGCGGAACCCTCTTCCGCTGGTGCTTCGCTCAATACGCAAAAATATGGCCCAACCCGGAAAGGCGAATCTTTAGCGCAGGTGGCGCAGCAGGTGTTGACGGACACCACTATCAGCAATGAGCAAATGATGTGGGCCTTGTTTACCGCCAATCCGAAAGCATTTGAAAACGGCAAACTGAATCGTTTGCGTGCGGGTGTTTACCTTACCGTACCCACATCGGAACAGGCGCGCGGTATTGACGCAAAAACCGCACGCCGTGAAATCGAGAGCCGCACAGCAAGCGCTGCTCCTAAACCCCCAGCAGCAAAAAAATCCAGGACAGGAGATCTGGACGCCCAAATTGAGGAAGCAAAACACGAACGCGATGAGGCCGCCAAAGAACAGGTGTTTCTTAAAGCGCGCCTGAAAGAAATGGAAGACAAAATCCAAACCCTGTTACGCGAAAACGCCGAGCGCGATGCCAAGCTGCGCGCGCAATCTGCACCGGGCAAATAATACTTGCCTGCCCTATATGTAAAGGCGGTGCGCCCCGTAGCTTGATTTTTATGTGGTGAATTATGTTAAGCTAGTCAAACATTCGCCGAATCGCTATATTTGCAGCGCTAAGTCATTGTCAAGACTAGGGGTTACGACTCAATGGAACAAGAACAGCCCGGCTCACCTGCCATGCGTGTGTCCATCGTTTCAGCCTCCCGTAATCAGCGCGAACATCTCAAACGTTTGATTGAAAAACATGGCCCACGCGTGGTGGGCATGTCTGGCTTCCGCGACTATGATCTGGCTCGCGAGGAGCAGCACCCCGACGTTCTTTTAGTTGATCTGGACCAAGCCGATGATTCCTCGCTGACGCGTATCGGAAAGTTACTCGAACAAAGCAAAATTCCCGTGTTGTTTAATGAAAGTACGGCTGTCCCTACAGCACCGGGGCCCTATCGTGACAACTGGGTCGACCATCTGATCGGGAAACTATACAACCTGGCAGCCCATCGCAATCTCCTGGCCAAAACAAACCTGTCGGATCGGCCACGCTACGCACAGGCAGCGGGAAGCCATACCTTACCCAAAGTGCTTATCGTGGCCCACTCGAAAACACGACGCCGGGTGCTACAGATTATCCTCGCGGCGCAAGGCATCAAGAACAGTACCGAAATATCCTTTGAACCCAATTTCATTACGAAACACATCGAGCACTATGATGCGCTGTTGGTGGATGAACACAACGTTGGCCCCGATGAACAGAGAATACTCAGCGAGTTAACCACCCAGACGCACACGCCGGTTCAAGTATGTAACAGCTCGACAATTCCCTATTCGGCTCTGGCCCGACGCAAATGGGGTATACAACTGGCCGGGAAGATCATAAAGATATCCAAACTTGAACCTGCCTCGCCACCGGTGGCCAGCGCAGCGTTGCTCCCGTCGAATATGCCCGCCTATAACAACTTTGTGCACATCAGTGGTGATCATGAGTGGGGAAATCGCCTGTCGGCGGCATTAGCGCAGGTGCGCAGTAACCTTGCGCACCAAGCGTCTGCGGCGAAAAACTGCAAGCCCGCTGCCTTAAAAACACCAAAGGTTACTACCGCTCCCCCATCAACTGACGAATGGGAAGCAGGGGAAGTGGATACTTTGGTTACTGATAAATCATCTGCATTGATCACCGATACGGCGATCAGCCTCCTCATCGATGCCAACAGCATGAATATGTTCCCCAATAGTCACAACGGCAAGGCGACACCCGAAGACGCGCGCGACAATGAAATAGAGCGTTTTTTCGACTTTGATCAAGAGCTGGATATCGCCCAGCAACATCAAACGCTGGAAGACAGTCAACTGCTCAACTTGGCAGCGACCACCCACGATGAAGTCTCGACATGGAATAACGATGCAGGGATAACAAATCCGTTCAGCAAACATCCGTCCGGGCAGGTACAGAAACAACAACGCTCGCGCTGGCGGGATTCACTCAGCGAAATCCGGAAAAAACTACCCAGATTATTTCACTGACAAGGCACCCGGCAGGGTTACGGTGTTGACGAAACTAAAACGTCGCTGATTTTCTTGGTCATTAATGCTGCTTTTTCTTCCGGGATCACAAACACCCAGCCTTTGAGGCTTTGCGCCAGAGTTTCTGCTTCCTTTTTTGCCTTCTCCGCTTCGGCAACTACACCACCCGCAGCACTGGCGTCAAACGCTACTTCATATTTTACGTGCCACTTATTATCTTTTTGCAGTAGCGCAGTTGTGACCACCAATCCGTCAAAAGTGCGGTATTCATTGCGCCCTACCCCGGCGGCCGGAAACTCAAATCCTGCTGCGACAAATACATCGTCGGGCACAACGTTCTCCACGGCGGCGGACATATCGTCCAAGCGCGCCTGTGACCGAATTTTTGTATTACGTGGCAACGGCGAGTACTGAAACCCCTTGTCCTCGGGAGAGGTTTTAGCCACGAAGTATTGCGCACCGTCCGGCAAACTGATGCGCATGCTTTTCATCCGCGACCGAAAAATATCTGCGATCCGATCTTTTCGTAACCATGCGGCGGCGTCTGTTGCCACCTCCACCTTGCCTTCAACCAACCAGGCTTGCACATCGTTCAAGCGCCGCACATAGAGTTGCTTTTTTACGCCGTCATCGCTGTCATGTGCATAGCCAATCACCAGTGTGGCAAGCGTAGCGCCGCCCGCATCTTTCAGTGTAACGCCGGGGTGGGTGGCGCCTTCAGTTGTCGGGCCTGTCACTCCCAACTTCTCGTATTGATCTGACTTGCTGGTTTTGGCTTCCACGCTCAGCAAGGTGGCAATGCTCAGCACCAACGGTTTGAGCTTGTCAAAATCCGCTGCATATCCGCCTTTTTCCTTGATGCGCCAGATCTCACCGTCGCGCTGCAGTGTTACGCGATCTTTGTCCTTCACTATTTCGACGGTCGCGACATCATTGAGCTTCTGTTCAAGGTCGCGGAAAAACAACGCACCCAATGCATCATCGCTGGTCGCCGCTTCGCGGCGTTGTACCAGCAATACGGCGATGATCACGATCAGCAGCGTGATAATGGCTAAAACTGCGATGTTTTTCTGGTTCATCCTGCGGACTCGTTGTAAAAAAATGCGCTAAGTTGCCGACCAGCGGCTACGAAAGATACCAATACCCGCCGCGAACAGCACCACAATCAAGGGCACCAAGCCGATGTTAATAAACTTTAATTGCGTCCCGAGCGCCTCGATATTTTTGCGCAATTCGTGCTGCACATTGCGTAACTCTTTACGTGTCTTGACCTGCTCCATGCGGAAGTTTTCCATTTCCTGGCGCTGCTCGTTACTCAACAATATGGCATTGCCCGCCTGTTTCTGGCTTTGCAACGCCTGAATCTTGCGCTCGGTTTCCTTCAGTTTTTCCCGCACGGCTTTTTCTTTATCGAGGAAACGCTTTTCTGCATCACGCTTGATCTCTTTGACTTTTTCAAACGGGCGCGAGAATTCCCCACGACTGCGCAGGCTGATCAGGTCGCTGCTGCCACTCAAGTTATCCAAGGCGTTTACGACAAAGGTGGCATTACCCGCGCGTGGTGTGGCAACGCGTTGGCCGAAGAAGTTGCGCACATCCACCCAGAAACGGTCGCTGAGCAGATCCACATCGGCAACCACGATAACGTTGATCTGGTCTTTCGCCCCCGTCAACGGCGCGGCAGCGGAATCGAATTTGACCGGGGCGCCGTGCGGAAACGCACTCTTGGTTTTGCCGCTGATGCGCGCCGCCAAGGTTAATTTCTCGGTGCCGGGTTTATAGGTATCGAACAATTCGGCGGGATTCGGATTCTGGAGGCGCATGGCATCCATCGGCATGGCGCGGTCGCTGGTTTCGATCAACGCGGTAAATTCAGTAGTCGCATCGGTTTTCTTTTTCAGTATACCGGGCGAGGCCATGTTGATTTGATCAAGCCCGCCAGCAATGAAATCCGCCTTGTTGAAATTCGCACTTTTGAGCGACAGCCACGCCACGTACTCAACCGACTGCGCTTGCACGCCGGTCATGCTCACGCGCGTTGCGGACTGGATATCCGTCGCAACCTTGCCGTTCACCAGCTCGATACCCCAGGCGTCCAGAAGTTGTTTTGGATTCGAGCTGCGCCCACCAGCACCTGCCGAGTCTTCTTCCGTCAGCGGATCGACAAACATCAGCACCCGTCCGCCGCGCAATGCAAACTGGTCGATCGCGTACAACGTCTTGTCGCTGATGCCTTTGGGATGAACGACCATCAATACTTCAATGTCCTCGGGCACGGTATCAACATCGACGCCTAAAAATCGTAATGTAAAGGTCTGGCGCATGACGTTGAGGACCGCCCACTCGGTGTTGGTGCGCAACGACATCGCGGGATTGGGCGGCAGGCCCTCAATGGGCAAGGTACTGATGATGCCCACCGGTTTTTTGACCGGGTGTTTCAGGTTGTAAATCAACCGCGTGATGTCGTATTCCAGCGACTGCTCGCGATCCAGTTGGAAAAACGGGATCACTTCTTTCTCGTCGGTTGCACCTGAGCCCACCAAACCCAAATACGCCAGACTGCCCGCACTGTCGAAAGGCACACCCTGCATGCGATTCTGCACCGCCTGGTCTTCTTCTTCAGAAAATGGTTCGGGATCGACGATGATCAGTTTCAATTTCCCGTTGGCGTGCGTCTCATACTCTTCGAGCAAATCCCGCACACGGCGCGCATAGTTGGTAATTCCCGGCGAGCTTTGCGCCAGTTTTTCCGAAAAGAAAAAGCGCAGCGTCACCGTGTCGTCCAGATTCTTCAGGATATTCTTGGTGCCCTCCGACAGCGTGTAAAAATTCGCGGCGGTCATATCCAGACGCGCCGATTTAAACGCCGCACCTGCCAGCGCATTGATGGCCACCAGCAATACCGCGACAAAAACCAAACCCACCACGGAAAAAAGACGTTTGTTCATGGGATCAGTCCGCCTTCTTCATTTCAACCAGAATCACATTGGCAGTCAGCCAGCATGCAATGAACGACAGAAAAAATACCGCATCGCGCACATCGATCACACCCTTGGTCACGGCTTCGAAATGCGTCAGAAAACTTAAGTAGGAAATCGCACTCACCACACCGTGCGGCAGCCAGCCGCTGAAGAAATCCAGCACCAGCGGAAAACCGCTGAGGATAAACCCGAAGCACAACACCGCCGTAATCACGAAGGCAATCACCTGATTGCGCGTCAATGCCGAAATCGCCGCGCCCAGCGCCAGAAACGCGCCCGCCATGAACAAGCTGCCCAAATAACCGGCGAAGATAACTGCATTGTCGGGGCTGCCCAGGTAGTTCACGGTGATCCAGACCGGAAATGTCAAAACCAGCGCCAACGTGGTGAATGCCCAAGCGGCGATAAACTTGCCCAACACCGCTTCGGTGGTCGTCACCGGCAGTGTCATGAGCAGTTCAATCGTGCCGGTCTTGCGCTCTTCCGACCACAACCGCATCGATAACGCCGGAATCAAAAACAGATACAACCACGGGTGGTAGCCAAAAAACGGCAGCAGGTCGGCCTGACCGCGCTCGTACAAGCCGCCCAGGTAAAATGTAAAGATACCCGTGAGTACCAGAAAAATAACAATGAACACATAAGCGACCGGCGTGGCGAAATAATTGGCCAATTCACGGCGCGTGATGGCGATGATGCTGTTCATGTCAGCGCCTCCGCACCGGCCACGGTGATGCTGCGGAACACTTCATCCAGCCGCCCCGCTTCCACGCTCAACTCGTCGACCGGCCAACCCTGTGCGCGCAGTAATTGACTGACCTCATCGACAATCGCCGCACTCGCGGCAGGAAAAATCATCAGGCGCGCCTGGCCATTGTCCTGACCGAGCACCTCAACCTCGTTAACATGGGGCAAGCCGCGCAGCTTCTTTACGGCATCGTCCACCGACGCGGGGCGTATCGTGACCTGAACGGCATTGTGATATTTAGAACGCTGCTCAAGCTCGACCGGCGTGCCGTCGAACAACAACCGGCCCTGTGCGATGATCATCGCGCGCGTACACACGGCATGAACTTCTTCGAGAATATGCGTCGATACGATGATGGCTTTATCCTTCGCCATCTCGGCGATCAACATGCGCATCTCGTACTTTTGATTCGGGTCCAGACCGTCGGTCGGTTCGTCCATGATCAACACCGGCGGGTCGTGCAAAATCGCCTGAGCGATGCCCACGCGGCGTTTAAACCCTTTCGACAAAGTATCGATTTTCTTGTGCGCGACGCTGCGTAAATTAGCTTTATCGATGGCGGTGTTCACACGCTTGGTGAGCTCCCCACCCTTATACCCACGCACACGCGCAATGAATTCCAAAAATGTAACCGGCGTCATGTCGGGGTAGGCAGGCGCACCTTCCGCAAGATAGCCGATGGCTTGTTTGGCCGCGATGGGCTGCTCCCCAACATCGTGCCCTTTGACTTTCACATGGCCGGACGTCGGCGTTAAAAAGCCGGTGATCATTTTCATGGTTGTGGATTTACCCGCCCCGTTGGGACCAAGAAAACCCAGCACCTCGCCGCCGCGTACTGAAAAAGAAACATCATTCACCGCAGTAAATGCACCGAAGCGTTTGGTTAAATTACGGACTTCAATCATCGTATCCATGAGGCGACCAACCTAAACGGGTTAACTTAAAAACGCGAGCGGAATCTCTGCAACGCGGCGCCGCGCAAATTATCTACGGACACGCGCGCCTGTCAACTGCTACTCATCGTCGCTGCGCGCAGTGACATTTGGATCGCCGTCACTGTCAAACCGGATACCCAGATTGATGGGCTTGCAACACACCTGGCAATCTTCAACATAGTTCTGATCACCAGCGGAACGGTCGATCAAAATTTCAATTTCCTCGCCACAGTAGGGGCAACCGATGAGATACCCGTCGAGCAGGCTCATCGGACGAATTCGCTGCATGACAGCGTTCCACAAACCAGCGCATGCAAGTGTCGCGACATTTCTTACCCTCTTCGAGCGTCCGCGTGCACTTTCCGCAGCAGATCGACATCGACCTGCGTGGCGTGAAACGCGTGGCCTTTGATCACTTTAAACGGCGCGCCGGGTTCGCCGAGTTGATCCACCACCAACGCCGCACCGCTGAAGTCATGCGTGCGGGTGTATTCATTTATCGTAACGATGGTTTTCAACCCGGCGCGCAGCGAAGAACGCACGCCGTTTTCGGAGTCTTCAAACGCCAGTGCTTGTTCGGGTTTCAATCCCATTTCATTCAGCGCCCAAATGTAAATATCCGGCGCAGGTTTTTTTGCGGGCACGATGTCACCGGCCGCAATGACCTCAAACCACGACGCACCGTCGGCAGCAAGCGCGTGTGTCAACAAGGCATCAACGTTCTCCGGTGAAGTCGTGGTGGCAATCGCCAGACGCAACCCGGCGGTGCGTGCCTCGTTCAGCAAACGGCGCACTCCCGGCCGCAAGGGTATACCGCCGGTCGCGAGCAACTCGGCATAAACGCGATTTTTCGCCTGATGCAACCCGGTCACAAAAGCATCGTAGGCTTGCGGGCGTTTGAAGTTGGGCAAATAAGTGTCAAGGTAGTGACGAATGCGCTCCTTGCCGCCGGTCACGCGCAGCAACTCGCCATACAATGCGTCGTCCCACTCCCAGTTCAACCCGGCAGCGGCGAAGGCTTGGTTGAACGCTACGCGATGACCGTCACGTTCGGTGTCAGACAGCGTGCCGTCCACGTCGAATATCAGGGCTTGCAATTCACTCATCGACAATCTCGCTATCGTTACCATTCGCTTGGGTGGGAGAGATTACCGAATTCGACGCGCGGTTGCATCTTCGGCCAGCATCGTTATTGATCCTGTGTGCATAGGTTTCTCCATCGCGTGGGTGTCTGATCTATTCGAAATTAAATCGATCAACAAGTCTACTGACACCATGCTGTCAGCAGCCACCCCATAAGCTCGCTGTCCCATTAACCAAGAGAGGACGTTACCATGAGCATGCAAGCCATCAAGGAACACGGTGTATTCAGTTGGAACGAACTGATGACCAACGACATGCCCGCCGCCAAAAAATTTTACCGGGAAGCATTGGGCTGGGATCTGCAAGACCAGAACAACCCGGGCATGCCCTACATCATCGCCAAAAAAGGGGATCGCGAAGTCGCAGGCATCATGGCCATACCCAAAGATTCGCAGGGCATGCCGCCCAGTTGGGGGTCGTATGTCACGGTAGACAATGTCGATGCGCGCGTGGCACGGGTAGAATCACTGGGTGGTAAACTTTGCGTAGGACCGCAGGACATTCCCAATATCGGGCGCTTCGCCGTCATTGCCGATCCGCAGGGCGCAATGCTGGCGATGATCACTTATTACAATCAGGAATAACAGCATGGCGCAGCGCTTTTTCACTCCAGCCAGTTTCGATTTTCTCACCCACCTCGACGCGAACAACAACCGCGCGTGGTTTGATCGTCACAAGCAGGAGTATGAAGACGCAGTGCGCACCCCGGCGATGGATTTCATCGCCGCCATGGCTGTGGACATCAACAAAATCTCCCCCCACTTTCTGGCCGTGCCGAAGAAAGTGGGGGGTTCCTTGATG
>JANOOV010000174.1:0-9806 GCA_031421535.1 Gammaproteobacteria bacterium | reverse complement strand
AAAATCCCCCCTGCCCCCCTTTTTCAATGGGGGGGAAATGCTGGCATGAGCCAACTTTCCCCCCTTTGAAAAAGGGGGGCAGGGGGGATTTGTATTTCGGAGCAAGCCAATGATGGCCGAGTCCATGAGCCCAACTTTGCGCGGAACCTTGCTGCTCAACGAGCCGATGGCGCGGCACACCTCGTGGCGGGTCGGTGGTGCGGCGGATCGTTGTTACAAACCTGCCGATCTGGCCGATCTCGCGCAGTTTCTGCAACAACTCCCGGCGCACGAGCCGGTGGTGTTCGTCGGCTTGGGCAGCAACTTGCTGGTGCGCGACGGCGGGGTGCGCGGCACGGTGATCCTGACCAGCGGCGCATTGCAACAACTGCAACTCGAAGCGGATGGGCGCGTGCGCGCCGAAGCGGGCGTGGCTTGCAATAAAGTCGCGCGTTTCTGCATTCGCCACGGTTTGGTGAGCGCCGAGTTTCTCGCCGGGATTCCCGGCACCATGGGCGGCGCGTTGGCAATGAACGCGGGCGCCTTTGGTAACGAGACCTGGCACGTGATCGACAGTGTCGAAACCTTGGACCGTCGCGGTACACAGCGCACACGCAGCAAAACCGAATTCACCATCGCGTACCGGCATGTGGAAATTCCGGCGGGTGAAGGGTTTGTCGCGGCGTATCTGCGCCTTCCGCACGGTGATGCGGCTGCGGCCGAAGCGCGTATGAAAACCCTGCTGGCCAAACGCAATGCGACGCAGCCGACGCAAACCGCCAATGCCGGTTCGACGTTTCGCAATCCGCCCGGTGATTACGCCGCGCGTCTGATCGAGGCCAGCGGCTTGAAAGGATATTGCATCGGTGGTGCCTGCGTGTCGGAAAAGCATGCCAATTTTATTGTCAACACCGGCTCGGCATCGGCGGAGGAAATCGAATTGCTGATCGCCCACGTTGCCAGCACGGTAAAGCGCATCCATGACATCGAATTGATTCAGGAAGTGCACGTGATCGGGGAGGCGGGCAAATGACAGCGCAAGACTTCGGCAAAGTGGCGGTGCTCATGGGCGGGAATTCCGCCGAGCGTGAAGTGTCGTTGAAAAGCGGCACGGCGGTACTCGCGGCGTTGCAGCGGCGCGGCGTCAACGCGCACGGCATTGACGCGCAGGATTACGCGACGGTGCTGGCGCGCTTACGCAGTGAAACATTCGACCGCGTGTTCATTGCGCTGCACGGGCGCGGCGGCGAAGACGGCACCTTGCAAGGTGCATTGGAATTGCTTGGTCTGCCCTATACCGGCAGTGGCGTACTTGCTTCATCGCTCGCGATGGACAAGTGGCGCACCAAGCTGGTGTGGCAGGCGGCGGGCCTTCCGGTCGGCGACTATCTGCTGCTGAATGCAAACAGCAATCCGGCGGACGTGGTGGCACGTCTGGGCTTGCCGTTGTTTGTCAAACCGGCGCGCGAGGGGTCGAGTATTGGCGTCACCAAAGTGAAGCGCGCCGAAGATTTACT
Organism: Gammaproteobacteria bacterium; assembly: GCA_031421535.1. Classification (GTDB taxonomy): domain Bacteria; phylum Pseudomonadota; class Gammaproteobacteria; order SG8-11; family SG8-11; genus UBA6921. Next base: position 8,310 of record JANOOV010000174.1, on the reverse strand, counting down.
TGCGGCCTATCACGAGGCTGCGAAGTACGACGAGATGGTGCTTGCGGAGCGCCTGCTCGAAGGCAAGGAAGTGAACTTTCCAATTCTCGGCGATCAGGTGCTGCCGTCGATTCACATCGAACCGGCCACCGAATTTTACGACTACCAGGCGAAATATTTTCGCGACGACACGCGCTATCACTGCCCGGGTCTGTCACCTGCCGATGAGCAACGGCTGCGCGATCAGGTATTGCATGCATTCCACGTGCTGGGTTGCAGCGGCTGGGGGCGCATGGACGTGTTCGTCAGCAATGACGGCAAGCTGTATTTCCTGGAGATGAACACGGTGCCGGGCATGACCGACCACAGTCTCGTGCCGATGGGCGCGCGCGCCGCCGGTATCGATTTCGACGAATTGGTGTGGCGCATTTTGCAAACGAGCGTGAAGGTTTAATGCGATGGCGATGAGCGCGGTTATTGATCGTCCCCGTTCCAGCGCACGGCACCGACCACGGTTGCGGGCACCGTTGTGGATTGGATTGGTTTTGATCGTCGCGCCGCTGCTGGGGTGGTTGTTCGACACGTTGACGGATCCGCGTTTCATGCCGGTCAGTGCAGTGCGGGTGGACGGTGAATTCAGGCATCAGACGCGCGCGCAATTACACGCGGCTATTTTCGGTCATGCCGCCGGTGGGTTTTTCAGTGTGGATGTGGATGCCGTGCGGCGCGCGGCGCTGGGCCTGCCGTGGGTGGCGTCGGCCTCGGTGCGGCGCGTGTGGCCCGACGCTTTGCACGTCGCCGTGACCGAGCACCAGCCGCTGGCGCGTTGGGGCACGCATGCGTTGCTGAACGAGCACGGGAGGGTATTCGCACCGGCGGTCGAATCGTTTCCGCCCGACTTGCCGCTGCTGATCGGATCGGCGGGGCTGGAAACCGCCCTGCTTGCGCACATGGCCAAGATCAACAGCGCCTTGCAACCGCTGCGGCAGCAGGTACAGCGCCTGACGCTGGATGAACGTCGGGCGTTGAGCGTGACATTAAACAACAGTGTGCAGTTATTACTGGGCCGCGAGGACATCGACGCGCGCCTGCAGCGTTATGTGCAAGCTTACCCGGTCGCGTTGGCGCCGCGCGTGGCACAGCTTGCAGCCGTGGACTTGCGCTATACGAACGGATTTGCGGCGCGTTGGGCGCCCGCGGTCACAACGGATTTGAGGTGACATGGCGTATGGCGAAAAAGACAGAACGTAATTTACTGGTCGGCCTCGACATCGGCACCTCCAAGGTGGTGGCCATCGTCGGCAAGATCACCAGCGACCGCCGCGTCGAAATTGTCGGCATCGGCTCCCATCCGTCGCGCGGCCTGAAAAAAGGCGTGGTGGTGAATATCGAATCCACGGTGCAGTCGATCCAGCGCGCGATTGAAGAAGCGGAATTGATGGCCGGGTGCCAGATTCATTCGGTGTACGCGGGTATCGCGGGCAGCCACATCCGCAGCCTGAATTCGCACGGCATCGTGGCGATTCGCGACAAGGAAGTCACTCAGGGCGACGTGGACCGCGTGATCGACGCGGCGCGCGCGGTGGCGATCCCCGCCGATCAAAAAATTCTGCACGTGCTGCCGCAGGAGTTTGTCATCGACAACCAGGAAGGTATTCGCGAACCGGTCGGCATGGCGGGCGTGCGCCTCGAAGCGAAAGTGCATCTGGTCACCGGCGCGGTGAGCGCGGCGCAGAACATTGTGAAGTGCGTGCGGCGCTGCGGGCTAGATGTGGAAGATATTATTCTTGAGCAGCTCGCGTCGAGTTACGCGGTGTTGACTGAAGACGAAAAAGATTTGGGTGTGTGCATTGTCGATATCGGCGGCGGCACCACCGACATCGCGATTTTTACCGAGGGCTCGATCAAACACACGGCGGTGATTCCCATCGCCGGGGATCAGGTGACCAACGACATCGCGGTGGCATTGCGCACGCCGACGCAATACGCCGAGGACATCAAAATCAAATACGCCTGTGCGCTGACGCAACTGGCAAGCCCCGATGAAAGCATCGAGGTGCCCAGTGTTGGCGACCGGCCACCACGCCGCCTGGCGCGCCAGACGCTGGCCGAAGTGGTGGAGCCACGCTACGAGGAATTGCTGAGTTTGATTCAGGCCGAATTACGCCGCAGCGGCTTTGAAGATTTATGTGCCGCCGGTGTGGTGCTGACCGGCGGCAGCGCCAAGATGGAAGGCGCAATCGAATTGGCGGAGGAGATTTTTCACATGCCGGTGCGCTTAGGCGTACCGCAGCACGTGGCGGGTCTGGTGGATGTGGTGCGCAATCCCATCTATTCCACCGGTGTGGGTCTATTGCTGTACGGATTGCGCCACGGGAACGAGCGGCGCGGCGATGTACGCCTTAACGCCGGTGCGCGCGGCATTTGGGAACGTATGAAAGGGTGGTTCCAGATTTGATTTCAGGAAGCGGTCCTACGGAGCTTGCAAAGGGCTAGTTAACGCATTTTATTTTTTACTTAACAGGAGACACAACACATGTTCGAGCTGATGGATTCAAATACACAAAACGCGGTGATCAAAGTCATTGGTGTCGGCGGCGGCGGCGGCAATGCCGTGCAGCACATGGTGACGCAAAACATCGAAGGCGTGGATTTCATTGTCGCCAACACCGACGCGCAAGCGTTGAAAGGCTGCACCGCGCGCGTCGCGTTGCAGTTGGGCGGCAACATGACCAAAGGCCTGGGCGCGGGTGCCAACCCCGAGGTCGGGCGCCAGTCCGCCATCGAAGATCGTGAGCGCATCATCGAGACCATTCAGGGTGCCGACATGTTATTCATTACCGCCGGTATGGGCGGCGGCACCGGCACCGGCGCGGCGCCGGTGATTGCGCAGATCGCCAAAGAGCTGGGTATTCTCACCGTGGCGGTGGTCACCAAACCGTTTCCGTTTGAAGGTAAAAAGCGTACCAGCGTGGCCGAAGCCGGGATTCGTGAGTTGACCGAATACGTCGACTCGTTGATCACCATACCCAACGACAAGCTGCTGTCGGTGTTGGGCAAGAACATCACCTTGCTCGATGCGTTTCGTGCGGCGAACAATGTGTTGCAAGGCGCGGTGCAGGGTATTGCCGAGTTGATCACGCGTCCGGGTTTGATCAACGTGGACTTTGCCGATGTGCGCACCGTGATGTCGGAAATGGGCATGGCGATGATGGGCACGGGTCGCGCACGCGGCGCAGATCGCGCACGCGCAGCCGCCGAAGCCGCCATCGGCAGCCCGTTGCTGGAAGACGTTAACCTCACCGGTGCACGCGGTATTCTAGTGAACATCACCGCCGGGCTGGATTTGTCGATTGGCGAGTTCGAGGAAGTCGGCAACACCGTCAAGGCGTTTGCATCCGACAACGCCACCGTGGTGGTAGGTACCGTCATCGATCCGGAAATGACCGACGAGCTGCGCGTCACCGTAGTTGCCACCGGCCTGGAGCGCGTCGGCGCGGCGGCGGCCAAGGCGCAAGAAAAACCCATGCGCCTGATCAAAAAAGCCAGCGGCGAAGTCGATTACAACCATCTTGACCGCCCGACCGTCATGCGCAAACAGGCGGTAGGTGATCGCTATGCGCAGCACAGTGAGTCGTCGCTGGATTATCTGGATATTCCGGCGTTCTTGCGTCGTCAGGCGGACTAGCGGCGGCGGGCGCAAGCAAGCGGAGGTTGTCTGCATCATGAGCCAAGAGGTTGTGACCCGGGTGTGGCCGCTGGGGTTTCAGTGGGAGACGGCCGATCCGTTTTTGTTCTGCGTGCACCACGCGGATTTTTATCCCCGAGGCAACGCGCAGTTCGGGCCGCAGGCGTCGCTTGCCGGGCGCAACATCGGTAACGATTTTGCGGGCATCGACGGCTGGCGCATGTATCACGGCGACGTCGTGCCGGGTTTTCCGGTGCATCCGCATCGCGGCTTCGAAACCGTAACCATCGTGCGCAGCGGCGTGGTGGATCATGCGGATTCGCTGGGTGCGGCGGGCCGCTACGGCGGCGGCGACGTGCAGTGGATGACGGCGGGCAAGGGCGTACAGCACTCCGAGATGTTTCCGCTGCTCAATGCGGATCGCGATAATCCGCTGGAGCTGTTTCAGATTTGGTTAAACCTGCCCCCGGCCAATAAAATGGCCGAGCCGCACTTCACCATGTTCTGGCGCGACACGATTCCGAAATTTCGCGCGCAGGATGCTGCGGGCCGCAGGATCGAGATCGAGGTCATCGCCGGTTCCTTGGGCGCGACGCAGGCACTCGCACCGCCGCCGGACTCGTGGGCCGCAAACGCGGGTAATCAAGTTGCCATCTGGTTGATCACCTTGGAGCCTGGCGCGCAGTGGACATTGCCCGCCGCGTCGCCCGACATCAAGCGCACCTTGTATTTCCACGGCGGTGAAACGTTACGCGTGGCAGGACATGACATTAACGTGAACCACGGTGCGGAAATAAGCGCGACGACGGATGCGGTGATCGAGAACGGCAACGCGCAATCTCACCTGCTGCTGTTGCAAGGCCGCCCGATTGGCGAGCCGGTGGTGAGTTACGGCCCCTTCGTGATGAACAGCCGCGCGCAGATCGAGCAAGCGTTCGCGGATTATCGCCGTACCGAATTCGGCGGCTGGCCGTGGCCGAGAAAGGATCAGGTGCACGATCCCGCGCGCGGGCGGTTTGCCCGGCATGTGGATGGCAAGGTGGAGGAGCCGGGCGGGCGGTGAGTCAAGAATGTTCGCTCCGTTCTTTCCATGCGGCGAACTCCAGTGGACGTAGCCCAAAGCGAATAACGTTACCCGCGTGCAGTGTCTTGAATTCCGCAAGCGCCAGCGCGACAAAGCGTGGCTGATCTTCCAGCGCCACCGTCGCGGGCAGGATGCTGCGTAGCGCGGCTTCGCTTTCGGGCTGTCCACCGCGCACAATGCTGCGCACGACCTCGGCCAGTTCATTGCGGTAACGCAGACGAAAGGTGTCCGGTGGGATCAGATGCTGTCGCACGGCAACGTATTGTTGACAGGAGCGCTCATACGCCCAAACGAAAACATCCCTCAACAGTTCAATGCGATTGAGTTCATACACGCCCAGCACCGCATCCGTGTAAGCCGGTCTCGGCACGTCGATAAATGAAAGTGGACACAGATTGTGCTGGATGAGCGGGATGTTGGCGGCCAGGCGCGAGACACGCTTGCTCACATCCTCGAAGGGTTGCAGGTAAGGCAAGTGCACCATGAGGAAAAAGGCTTGCTCGAACGGGTCGCGAATCTCCGCCGCCATGCGCACCACAATGCCGAACAATTCTTCCAGCTTCTGCGGGAACGCGATTGGCGAATAGACGCTGCCGCTAATCTCCACCGCATGGTTGCGAATGCGGCCACACGTCAGAGGATCAAGCATCAGACCGTCGGAAAGAAAAGCGTGCAAAGCGATGATGGTTTCAGTGTTGACGTCGGCGTGCGCGGCGTCGTGCACCAGATATTCGATGGCTGATTTGTGGTTCAGGATCATCTGCGTTTCCAGCGCATCCTTGCCTACGGCGGCTTGGCCGAATTCGATCAAGCGCTGGGTGTCGAGACGGCTGTAGGTGTTCCCTTCCAGCTTTGATGATGCCCATGAGAAATCAATCAGCAGGCGATTCATGATGTCGCGGGCAAACGTCCCGGCGGGAACCTGCTCGCTGGTCGAACGACCCATGGTATGTAACTGGTCGCGTAGGCGAGGCAGCAGGTAAGCGCTCTCGTTGGGGTGGTAGCGCTCCAGAAATTCGATCTTGTAAGTTACCCGCTGGCGCTGCTGGTGGGGTTGGCGGACGTAGGCTTTGATCTCTTTGCCTTCGGGCGAGGTGGGGACATAAAGCTCGGCGGTGGCCTGCAATGTGTCAGGCTCTTCGACGACATTCAAAGTGGCTGTGATCGGCGCAAGTCGATATTTGATCGCGCGCCCTTCGCCTGCGCTAGTGATTCGTTTTTGCTTGGTGAGTGTGGACAGGCGGCGTTGCAAGGTACGGCGGGGCATCTCAAGCGCGAGTGAAAGCGCTTCCACGCCAATGCCATCCGGGTGGCGGGCGATCAACTCGGCGATCCGATCCAAGGCCTGGAGTGAGACAACTTTGGGCATCGCATGCGTTCTTTATTGTGGCGCGCAATACAGTATCGCGCCACTTTATATGGCGCGCAATCACGATTTTGCGCCACTTAAATTGATTTATCTGGCGCGATTCGTAAATATCGCGCCATATCATTACGCCCTTCTAAGCCAGCGCCGGAAACAATCCTTTCACCCCCGTGGCGATGAACTCAACTGCGATGGCGGCGAGAATCAACCCCATGATGCGCGTGAAAATGTTGATGCCGGTCTGGCTGATGTGACGTGAAATCCACGGTACCAATTGGAACACCGCCCACAACAGTACGCCCAGAATTAAAATGTCGAGCCCGATGGACAGGTAGTGACTCACGCCCGAATCTTTATGTGCGTTCAAAATGATGGTGCTGATCGCGCCTGGCCCGGCGAGCAGCGGCATCGCCAGCGGCACCACTGCCACGGATTCTTTCGACTCACCTTCACGCGCCTCATCCGCCGTTTGCGTCACCGGGCTGATGCGCGCTTGCAGCATGGAAATCGCCATCAGCAAAATCAGAATGCCGCCGCCGACGCTGAACGAATGGATGGTGATGCCAAAGAAGTTCAGCAGTAAATCGCCGAACAACAATGCCACGGATAAAATAGTCAACACCGCGATCACGACCATCTTGGCGATCTTCTTGCGCTCGGTTTCGGATGAACCCGAGGTCAGCGCCACAAAAATCGGCACCGCGCCCAGCGGGTTCACGATGGCTAGCAGCGTGATCAGCAGTTTGGTGTATTCGGTGTAGTCGTGCATGGCCTTAGTCTAGGAGAATTATCATGCAGCCGCTAAGATGATCGTGCTGCAGGTTAGCAGTCAAGCGACTGACCGTTGTGGAGGTATCGTGAGCGTCACTGATCGTATCAATGTTTCTCGGAGTGCACTTGCGGCGCTTTGTCAGCGCCATCACATTAAAAAACTCTCGCTGTTTGGATCAGCGGCACGCGGCGAAGCGCGACCGGACAGCGATGTCGATTTACTGGTTGAGTTCGAGACAAACAACGCCCCCTCGCTGGGCGGCATGGTGGATATCCAGCAAGAGTTTTCGCGGTTATTGGGAGGCAAAAAAGTGGACCTTGTGACGGCTAGCGTGTTGCGGAATCCCTATCGGCGTGCGCAAATTCAAAAAGAGCTGGAGCTGTTGTATGCAGCCTGACGAGCGCAACGCTGCTTACCTTTGGGACATGTTGGAAGCGGCGCGCGAAGTGATCGATTGCACCCGAGGAGTATCGTTCGAGCACTTTATGGCAAATCGTGTGTTGATGCGCGCGACCGAGCGCAGCGTCGAAATTATCGGCGAGGCGGCACGACACGTCAGCCCGGAGTTCATCGCGGCGCATCCCGAGATCCCGTGGCGGCAGATTATTGGCCAGCGTAATATTCTCGCGCACGAATACGGTCAAATTGACCACGAAATGCTGTTTAAAACGGCGACGTTGGATGTACCCGCACTGATCAGCACGCTAGAAAAAATTTTACCACCCGTTGATGAGTAAGCAGGGTCACCGGCCCGTTACAAAAACCACGTTAAGCGGCATTCCATCCCGTCATGCTTGTCAGGCATTACCGTAACCAAGAGGCGTCATGCCCGTTCAAATATTTAATCTGCGCAACGTGCCCGACGACGAAGCAGAAGACATCCGCCAGTTGTTGGTGGCGCACCACATCGAACACTACGAAACGCCTGCGGGTCGCTGGGGTATGTCGAGCCCGGCGTTGTGGATCACCGACGACGAGCAGCGCGAGCAAGTGAAGGAGCTGATTGCGCAGTATCAGCAGCAGCGGGCGTTGAGCGCCCGGCAACTTTACGCAACACAAAAGGCTCAAGGGCAACACCTCACGCTGATGGGCTTGGTGAAGTTGCACCCGCTGCGTTACGTTGGTGCGCTGCTGGCGATTGCGTTCATTATGTTCGTATCGGTCGGGCCGTTTTTGAAATGGATGAGTGGGTAGCATCAGGATACACCCGGCGCCGACAGCGCAACGTACCGCGTGTTGGCTCGCATGCTACGATTCACCAACATAAAAAACGTTGGGGAGACCTAGTTGATCCAACCAGAACAACTAAAGCGCTTAAAACGATCAACGAATTGCAACGGGCTGGCACGTGTGCAACGTCCGTATTTACGCTCAAGCGACTTTACTTGGTAAGCGGGCCGTATGAATAAAAAAGACCTCAC
>JANOOV010000173.1:0-7157 GCA_031421535.1 Gammaproteobacteria bacterium | reverse complement strand
CGTCACTCGCCCGCGTAGTCACGCCATCTAAAATAACCGGCATCACCATGCGCCCGAAGTCACCTTGTGACGACCCGCTACCGGCACGCCCTCCTTATGACAAGAGCTAGCGCAATTGCGTAACTCCTCCAGAAGATACTTGGTCCCATTGGCATCTTTGACGTGGGAATTTGGTCGGTACTGCGCTGCATGACACCCGGCGCAATCCGGCTTGTACTGCGCCGCGCGCCAAGTAACGACTTCAGCATTGCTGGTGTGGCAACGCACGCAGGTGAGCGCCGGACTATGATTGCCGGGATAGTTCGCTGTCGCATGTGCAAACACGTGCGGCTTCCAGCCCGTGATGCGGTGGCAGGTGACGCAGTCGATCGCCGTTACGAAGTGACCGTTGGATTTTCCAGGCGCTACATTGCCATTGTGGCAACTGGCGCACGTTCCAGTGATGTTATCGTGATAGCCCTTTGCGGGTTTCCACGCCACGGTTAAATGACAGCCGCCCCCGCAGTCGCTGCTCGTAACAAGGTGCTTCAAGGGCTTGCCGGGTGCCGTCCTGCCGTTATGGCAGGCATCGCAGCGGCCGGTGATGTTGCGGTGAGCAGTGGCGCCCGTCGTTCTCCAAGAACGGGGGTCATGACAATCTGCGCAGTCCGCCGCCGTTTGAACATGATTGCCGGATTTTCCGGGTGCGTTCCTGCCGTTGTGGCAAATATCGCAACGGCCAGTGATATTGCGGTGAGACGTTGTCGGTTTCCAGTAGTGGGTGTCGTGACAATCCGCGCAGTCCGCCGCCGTTTGAACGTGATTGCCGGATTTCCCAGGTGCATTCCTACCGTTGTGGCAGGTCTCACACCGTCCGGTGACGTTGGCATGATCGAAGCGCGCCGGACTCCATGCCAGCGTGCCGTGACATTCCCCGCAATCCGACGTAGTGCGGAAATGCCCCGCGAGCATGCCCGGCGCCTGCACGCCGTTGTGACAAGACTTGCACGTCGCCGAAACCGTGCTGTGATCCATGCGCGCACCCGACCACGACGAGGTGGTGTGGCAATCGTCGCAACTGTTAGCGCTGGTAATGTGTCGCGCTATTTTGCCCGGCGCGATGCTGCCGTTGTGGCAACCGCCACATTGCACCGGCGTGCCTTTGAATACACCTTTCACATGGCACGCCTCGCAGAGGGTGCGCACATGCGCGCCGCTCAACGGGAAGCCGGTGCTGAAATGGTCAAAACGCGCGCCCGGTTCAGCCGCTTGCGCGAAACTGAAAAACCATGACAGCACGCATGCCAATACCAGCGAGAAACTCATTTTGTGATTCATAGTTGCACTCCCTCTCATCTTCTTACTGCCCGTTTAAACGACTTCTGGTCATGACATCGCTGACACACGCGTCCATACGCACCTTGATGTATGTCCTGGTCCGCGTGACACGCGTTGCAATCGCGTGACGTGTCGAATTTTTCGGTCAATGCTTTTTTGTGGCAGGCCTGACACACAATGCCTTTGTGTGCGCCCTCAAGCTCGAAACGCGTTTGTATATCGTGATCGAACTTCCACGCCTTCCAGTCCTTGGCGAAGTGGCAGCGTTCGCAGCGTTCACTTAAACGACGCTTGTGAACGTCATCTTTTTCATGGCAGGTCACGCAGCGCGGTTTGGCGTTTTTAAAATTGCCGCTTTGATGACATTCCTCGCAACCCAGCGCGGCGTGCGCGCCCAATAATGGGAACCGCACCAGGTTGTGATCAAACTTTACGTCGGCCGACCAGCCTTTTTCGTTGTGACAGCGCTCGCACCGCTCACCCAACTGCCCGCCGTGCGTGTCGGACGAGCGATGGCACGCCAGGCATTTTGTGGGCGCATCGTTTTTGTACAAGTGGCCCGGATGGCAATCTTTACACTTGGTTTTTTCGTGCTTGCCGCGCAGCGCGAAATCGGTGCGGCTGTGGTCAAAACGCGCCTCCTTCCATTGCTTCACGTTGTGGCAGTCCTTGCACTTCTCCCCGTATGAGCCTTTGTGCTCGTCGCGTAACTTGTGGCAGGAATAGCAGTCGGTCTTGAGCTTCGCATCCTTGTCTTCAGGCTTGTGACATTGCGCGCATCGCACGCGCGCGTGCGCGTCTTCGAGCGGGAATTTGGTGTCTTTATCGTGATTGAATTTCTGCGTGGACCAACCCAAGACGTTGTGGCAGTCCTTGCACTTTTCGCCGAACTGGCCTTTATGCTTGTCGTCCTTCTTGTGACAGCCGAAACAATTTGTCGGCACATCCTTGTATTTGTGTTTTGGATGACAATCGGCGCACGCCACACCTTTGTGCTCGCCGTCGAGCGGAAACTTGGTCTGGCCGTGGTCGTAAACAAAATCCTTCCATTGGGTTTCGTTGTGACACCCGGCGCATTTATTGCCCAGGCTGCCCTGATGTTTATCGGCGGTTGCATGACACCCGATACACGTCAACGGCACACCCTTGTAGCGCTCTTGCGGGTGGCAGTCACGACACGCTACCTCTTTATGTTTACCGCGCAGCGCGAACTTGGTTTTCGCATGATCGAACTTGAATTCAGCCCAACTGGATTCGTTATGACAGTCCTCGCACTGCTTGCCGAGCTTGCCCTGATGCGGATCTTTTTTGCCGTGGCAGTCATAACAAGCCGACGCCGCCTGATGGTATTTTTTGTCCACCGCGTGGCAGGCGGCGCAACGCGTCGTGGCGTGTCGGCCGCGCAACGGATAATCCGTAGCAACGTGGTTAAAGGTCTGCACATCGAGCGACACCATGGCCGCATCGCGCCCCTTGTGCTCGCTATGGCAGCCCCGGCACTCGCGCGTTTTCGCATCCGGAATACGCCCGTGAAACCCCTTGCCGGTTTCGATATCGAGTGCAATGTTTTTGTGGTCATGGCATTTCATGCAATGCTCGTTTTGAAAAGTTTTCTTCATTAACACATGGCAGTTGCTACAGTCGTTTTCAAATTTGGCGTGCGTCTTGTGCAATGGGCCGGGCATCAGCGCCTTTTCCATGGTGTTGAAAATATCCGCGTGCGCAGCAATCGCGTGCAGCAATGTCAAGCTCAGGACAAGCCAACGCACTTTAGTACAGGTGCACGGCAATCACGTGCACGATGCCGCTCAGCAACAGCAGATAGAGCAACGGCACATGCGCATGGCGCCAAAACGCGAAGAACCGCTCATACGCGCTGAACAACGCCACCTTTTTCAACAATGCAAAATGCGTGTGCAGATGACGCCTGCCGTCGCGCCAGTGCGCCGTGAGCGTCTGCGTGTCCCAGCGCTCGCGTCGCGCCTGTGCGCGCAACTGCTCCTTCAATTCGCGTCGCGTGTGCCACGCGACCCAGCGGCTGCGCATGCCATACAGCAACACACGACCACTGGCATGCAGCAGATCGCCCGGCGGCGATAGCATTTGCTTTTGAAACGCATCGAGCCTCGGTGTCGAAATGTTATGTCCCGCTGCCTCCCAGGCGGCATTCACTTCGCGCACGCGGGCCTTGCGGCCATCCAGCCCGAAATGAATTTTTGAATACAGATAGCGCCCGATCACGCCGCTTAAAAAAACCAGAAACATGGACGTAAGTGCAATGCCGCCGTTGAGCGAGCCGATACGAAACGTGGTATGCAGCAACACCAGAAAGGGACCGACGACGCCGAAAATAATGTGGATGCGCAGCATGTAGCGCAGCAGCGGACGTAAGAACGCCACCCGTTTGGTGAAGGTGTATGCCGTCGCAAGCAGCATCAGAATGCCGCCGACCAGGCCGAGAAAATACCCCACACCCTCCTCGGCAACATACATGCGCTCATTCCAGTGCAGTCGGCCGTAAACGAATACCGCCAAAAACACCAGCGGCAGCGCCAGGGCGAGATAAAGCTCGCCCTGGCGCGCAAGTTTATCGACGGCGACTTTGGTTTCCGGCGGGATGGACAATACTGATGACATCAAATAATTCTCCGCATCGACTCAGGTAATTTTTATGCCGATAGATCATGTGTTAACCGCGATTCGCCGCTTGCCCCGGCAGCGGCGAGCTACCGGTAGTCCGGTGCGCCCATTATCTCTATTGCAACTCTTCTGCAATGCTGGCTGCTTCTCATTTTATTGGGAAATACATCCCAAATATACCAGCCGCTGCCAAACCAGCGCAAGGTTATGCTTTACGCAGAAACACACGCATTGTTTGATAAACACGCCGGTGAGGGTTCTATCGACATCTTTTTAAATGAAGGTTAACTTGCCGCGCATCGTGTGGTTCGTGGTAGAAACCTTTCACCCATTCATGGCGCCAACCCAATGCAATTTCTTCAGGACTACGGCCTGCTGTTTCTGTACCTGCTCCCCATTGCGCTTGTGCTGCTATGGCGGAATTGGGCGCATCGGCGCGCCTCGGCGCACCATCAAACCGTGTTGGAGGATAATCGCAAAGCCGGATTGCTCGAACCTGCCTCGCTACATCCCAACATCGACCAGGAAGCCTGCATCGGCTGCGGCGCGTGCGCGGCCGCGTGCCCCGAAGGCGACGTGATCGGCCTTATCCATCACCGCGCGGAATTGATTAACCCCACGCACTGCATCGGTCACGGCGCCTGCGCGGCGGCGTGCCCGGTGCAGGCCATTACGCTAGTGTTCGGCACCGAAAAACGCGGCCTGGACATTCCAACGGTAGACAAGAATTTCGAGACCAACGTGCCTGGTCTTTTCATTGCGGGCGAACTGGGCGGCATGGGTTTAATCCGCAACGCGGTGGAACAGGGACGACAGGCGCTGGAAGCGATTCGCAAACAAGATGGCATCGGCAAGGGCGGCGATCTGGACGTGATCATCGTCGGCGCCGGTCCGGCCGGATTTTCTGCGACGCTGGCCGCACATCAACACAAATTGCGTTACCGCACGGTAGAGCAAGAAGCGCTGGGCGGCACCGTGTCGCACTACCCACGTGGGAAAATTGTCATGACCCAGCCGGTGATGTTACCGCTGGTCGGCAAAGTGAAATTGCGCGAAACCAGTAAGGAAGCGTTGCTTGACTTTTGGATCAAAACCGCCAAGAGCACTGGAATCAAGATCAGTTTTCAGGAACGCATGGAGTCAGTCACGCCTACCGGCAGCGGCTTCGTGGTTAAAACCACGCGCGGCGAATACCGCACGCGCAGCGTATTGCTCTCCATCGGCCGACGCGGCACACCGCGCAAGCTCGATGTGCCGGGCGAAGAATTATCCAAGGTGGTCTACCGGCTGGTTGACCCCGCACAATATCGCGGCCAGCGCGTGCTGGTGGTGGGCGGCGGCGACAGCGCGCTGGAAGCTGCGTGCAGTATCGCCGACGAAGCGGACACGCAGGTCGCGTTGTCTTATCGCAGCGATTCATTCAGCCGCGCCAAGGAAAAAAACCGCCTGCGCGTGGATCAGGCAGCGAAGACTGGAAGGCTACAGGTGTTGCTTAAGTCCGCCGTGAAAGAGATTTACCCAGAACGTGTCGTGCTCGACCACGACGGAAAAAACCTCGACCTCCCCAACGACGCGATCATCGTCAGCGCCGGCGGCATTCTGCCCACCGGATTGTTGAAGGAAATGGGCGTCCAGGTGAATACGAAGTTCGGTACTGCCTGACGGATCACAGGCGAAAGCGAAATCTATTCGCGCAGCAACTTGATAAACGCCTCGGCCACGGGATGGTCGAGCTTGCTGCGGTGACGGGCAATCCACAATTGCACAGGAATGCGAAAGTTCGATATTTCGATCCGCGCCAGTCGCCCGCGCGCCACGCGGTCGGCCACCACAAAGCGCGGTAACAAACTGACGTGCGGTTCGAGCATCAGTATTTCCATGATTGCGTCGGTGGAGCCGACTTCCAACGCCACCGGCAATTTTGAAATGCCCACGGCGCTCAACGCCTCTTCCAGGGTTTCGCGTACCGCAGAACGGCGTTCGCGCAGCACGTAGGTAAGTTCGCTCAAGTGCTCGACACCCACGCGGCCAATCTGTGCCAGCGGGTGCTTCGGTCCGCACACCAACCACAGCTCGTCGTCCTTCCATTTTTGCACGAGAATGTCCGGGTGATCCGGCGCGGTTTCCATCAGCGCCAAATCCGTGAGCCCCGTCGCCACGTGAGTTTGAATTTTTCGGCTGTAGCCCACGCTGCTATCGATTTTGTAATTGGAAAACTGCTTCGCAAAACGCACCAGGTAATCCGGCAGCAAATGTTCGGCAATGGCAAAGCTCGCTTCCAGTCGCAGCGTGGTTTCACCCCTCTCCAGTCGCCGTAGATCCTCACGCAGTGCCCATTGCCGATCAAGCGTCTCCACCGCCATCGCATACACTTTTTCACCCGCAGCGGTCAGTCGCAACCGACCACCGATGCGTTCGACCAGCGCCATGCCATAGCAGTCTTCGAGCACGCGCAAACGCTTGGTCACCGCCGGTTGCCCCACCTTCAGTTTCTTCGCCGCTTCGGTCACTCCGCCGTGTTCTACCACCGCGCGCAGCGCCGCCCAACCGGCCATGTCGGGAAGATTTTTATATTCCATACGGGAATGTTATTGCGTTTAAATTCATTGGAGAAGCACCCGTATCTTGTCGATAATCTGTTTGTAAGTTCTAGATAATAATTGATTTTTAAGTAAAAAATAGTCCATGTAAATGACGGATTCCTAATTGAACCTGATCGAGGAGTTACATTCTTATGCGGCATATTGCAACACGCTTAGTATTTGGCATCAATATCAACCGGCCAGCACGCGTGCGTCCGCCAGAGGCAGTACCTTTCGTCGGCGTGAAAAATCTCGCATGGACGGCAGTGTTGGGGATGTTAAGCGTGGCGCTCTACACCGCGCTGTTCTTAAACGGCGCAACGCTCAATGCGTATGCCGAAGCCGCGCGCCACGGCGAACACGTTTATTCCCTGGTCCCCATCGGTATTGCCTTCGTATTTTCCTTGGTCCACGGCACGTTCACGGGCCAGTTTTGGGACGTGATCGGATTTAAACCCAAAAAAGCTTAAGGCGAGCCGGACCCATGGAACTTAATTTTATCGACCTCACGCTGGTCAATGTCGCGTTGTTGTTTGTGGTCGGTTTCGTCGGCGGCATGGTGAGCGGTTTCATCGGCTCGGGCGGGGCGTTTGTGATGACGCCGGCGATGATGACCCT
>JANOOV010000172.1:0-10761 GCA_031421535.1 Gammaproteobacteria bacterium | reverse complement strand
TGACGCCGTATCTGTACCACCTGCCGCAAGCCACCCTGGCGGTGATCATTCTGCTGGCGGTGGTGAGCCTGGTGAATGTGCCCGCGTTCAAACACACCTGGCAGGCGAGCCGCTCCGATTTCAGCGTCGCCATGACCACTTTCAGCGTGACGCTGATCGCGGCGCCGCATCTTGACAAGGGCATTATGGTGGGCGCGATTCTGGCCATCGTGCTCTATCTATATCGCACCATGAAGCCGCGCGTGGCGCAGCTCGGTCGGCACACCGACGGCACCCTGCGTGACATTAAGTCGTACCCCGACATGCCGATCAGCGCGCACATCATCGCCATGCGCTTTGATGGTTCACTGTACTTCGCCAACGTGGCGTATTTTGAGGATTCGCTGCTCGAAGCCGTGGCCAACAAACCCGATGCAAAATATATTTTGGTCGTGGGCGACGGCATCAATCATCTGGACGCGACCGGTGAGGAAATGCTGCATCACCTCGTGGAGCGGCTGCGTGCCAACGGCATGGAGATTGTTTTCTGCGGTCTGAAAAAACAGATTCTGGATGTGATGCGAGCCACCGGATTGTTTGGTCTTATCGGCGAGACCCACATCTTTCCTACCGAGGGTTATGCGATCGCCGCGATCTATAAGCGCCTGGGCAAGAACGCGGAAGACGATTTGTTCTGCGTGGTGCCCCGCCTGGCGGGAACGTTAAGTAATCCTGAAAACCGCAGTTGACCGCGCGTACCAGTCAATGCCTCTCGTTAACTGCCGATTTTGCTACAACGATGACGGCCGCTTTTTTGAGCATGCATGGAAAAATCCATGACTTTGAAAGTGCCATCCATGTCGCGATTGGCAAGCAATACGAAGTGCAAGTAAAAAATATCCTAAAGATGTGTGCAAACTACTAGCGCAATTGACAAAACTATTGAAAAATACGCCCCGGCTTGGAACGGGTTTAATTCCAGACACTCCCTGTCTTGAACAAGTCATCCAAGAAATAAACGTAATAAACGACGGAGGATCTTATGAAGCGTTATATCGCCACGGCAGTGATGGCTGTTGTATTGACAACCGGGTTGACCGGTTGCGGTGTCAAAGAGCGTGATGAGTTGAAAGCTAAAGTTGCAACGATGGAAACAGAAGTTTCCAAGATGAAGAACGAAATGGCTTCCAAAGATGCCAGCGTTGCTGATTTACGTTCGCAACTTGAAGCTGCAAACAAAAATGCCCGCGCTGCTCAAGACAAGGTTGCGCAAATGGAAGCCGACATGACCAAGATGATGGAGAAGGGCAAGAAGCCTGCTGCTCCCATGAAGGCCGCCCCCATGAAGGCTGCTCCTGCACCGATGAAGAAGTAAATGATCGAACTTCAGTCGCGAGCGTTACTTCGGTAATGTTGGCGGAAGGGTTCTAAGAAGCGCGCTCCTAAGGCGCGTTTCTTTTTTTACGTGCCTGAAACAATAACTTCGACACCCTCCATAAACGGCTGCAACACGCGCGGCACTGCAATCGAACCGTTCGCCTGTTGAAAGTTTTCCATGATGGCGACCAAGGTACGGCCAACTGCTAACCCGGAGCCGTTGACCGTGTGCACCAATTCCGGTTTGCCGGTTTCCGGATTGCGCCAGCGCGCCAGCAGGCGGCGCGCCTGAAAATCTTCAAAGTTGCTGCACGACGAAATCTCGCGGTATTTCTGCTGCCCCGGCAACCACACTTCCAGGTCGTAGGTTTTCGCCGCCGAGAAACCCATGTCGCCGCTGCACAGCGCCATTACGCGGTAGGGCAGTTCGAGCTTTTGCAATATCTTTTCCGCGTGGCCGGTGAGTGCTTCGTGTGCGGCGTAGGAATCCTGCGCACGGACGATCTGCACGATCTCGACTTTTTCAAACTGGTGCTGGCGAATCAGGCCGCGCGTGTCCTTGCCGTAGGAACCGGCTTCGCTGCGGAAACACGGCGTGTGCGCGACGAAGTGCAGCGGCATGTCTTTGGCGTCCACGATCGCGTCGCGCACGATGTTGGTTACCGGCACTTCGGCGGTGGGGATCAGGTAGTAATTCTGTTCGCCGCCGAGCTTGAATAAATCCGCTTCGAATTTGGGCAACTGGCCGGTGCCGCGCAGCGAATCCGCATTGACGAGATACGGCACATACACTTCCGTATAGCCATGCTCGCGGGTGTGCACGTCGAGCATGAACTGGACCAAGGCGCGTTGCATGCGCGCCAGCGCGCCGGTGAGCAGGCTGAAACGCGCACCGGAAATTTTCGCGGCGGTGTCGAAGTCCAGCAACTTCAGTTGCTCGCCCAGTGCCACGTGATCTTTTACGGTGAAATCATATTTACATGGCTCGCTCCAGCGGCGGACTTCCTGGTTGTCGTTTTCGTCTTTGCCGTCCGGCACGCTCGTGTGCGGAATATTCGGCACCGTCAGCAGCAGTGCATCGAGCTGCGCCTGAATTGCGTCGAGACCTGCTTCCGCAGTTTTTAACTCGTCACCCAAGTGCACGACTTCATCCAGCAGGGGCTGCACATCTTGCCCTTGTGCCTTGGCTTTACCAATCGCTTTAGAACGCGTATTGCGTTCGTTTTGCAGGTCCTGGGTGCGTACTTGCAGGTCTTTACGCTGCGCTTCCAACGCGGCGATGCGCGCGCTGTCGAGCACATAACCGCGCCGCGCCAGTTTGAGCGCGGTCGCTTCGAGTTCAGTGCGAAATAATTTTGAGTCCAGCATGGGGGTGTACGTCCTGTTAAGGTTTCGTTGAAATAAATGTGCACGATAAACAATAAAATGTAGGGTGGGTTAGCCATTGTTGGCGTAACCCGCCAAGCGTGCGCAGCACACGACTGGTTTTTTTGAGGAGTACCTGACGGCACGCTTGGCGGGTTACGACGCAAACCAACACGTCTAACCCACCCTACATCAATGTTTATAATTGTCTCCCGCTCACCACGCCGAGCCAAGTGGCTGTCAAGCACAGGCCCACGCTCAACAGGATATTAGCCAATGCCTTGGGAAATTCACCCCCGGTGATCAAATTAACGGTTTCCATCGAAAACGCCGAAAAAGTGGTGAAGCCGCCCAGCACGCCCACCACCAATCCGGCGCGCCAGACCGGATCAAGCGCGCTGCGTTCCACCAGCAGCGTGTACAGCACTCCCACCAGCAGCGAACCCAACACATTCACTAGCAGCGTGCCGTAGGGGAAGTCGCTGCCAAGACGGTTATACGCCCAGGTCGATACAAGAAAGCGCAGCACCGAACCGAGCGCGCCGCCGACCGCGATGGCGAGGATGTGATTCACGCAAGACCTCGAAATTGACTCCGCGCCATTCTAACCAAGATGACACGACTGACGCCCGAGGTTTCGTTCGCGGGAAAAAACGCGTGTTGATGACGCTGCAACCCGCCGGTAGCGGGATCAACCACGAGCCGGGCGGAAAAAGGGCAAGGCGTCAACTCGCGTTGACGCCTTGCCCGAGTTTCATGCGGTGCAATTCGCTGCGCGGTTGCACCCTATATTTGCATTTGCATTTGCTGTACGCGTTGCGTGATTGATTACGGCGCATAGTCCACACGCACCAGAAGCTGGGCCAGCGCGGCCTTGGCCGCGTCGTCCAGCACTTCCGCCAGCAGGCCGCCCAGCCGCCGACGTTCGGCGGACAGTGTTTCGATGATCAGTTCTTGCAGGGTGGTGTAGCCGGGCCGGATGATCTTGTGCTCGTTGAGCCAGACGATCAGCTCGGCGGCCACGAATCCCGGCGTCACGTCGCGCCTCACGGTCTGCGTGGCCTGCTGCCCAAGCTGCGGCAGGAAGTCGGCCGTCCACAGCCGGTAGCCGAACAGCTCAGCAACCCGCTCGCGCTGGGTGTAGTGCTCATGCTTGGTGATCGGCTTTCGCTCGAACGCCTCGCCATGGAAATAGCGGCTCAGCACGAAGGCGCAATCGTCCTCGACTTCGCTCCAGTCGAAACGGAAGAAGGCGTGCTTGGCCTTGAAATAGCCGATCTGCAAGACGCAATAGACCTGGGCGTGCAGGCCGGGACGGCTGCTGGCGAGCACCAGTTCGGCTTCCGACAGCGACAGGAATTCAAGTCGTTGGCCGTCGTCGAAGTCGGGTAGCCCGTACAGAGCCTCTTGCTCGGCGTCTGACAGGACGCTGAGCAGCTTATTCCTGTGGGTCATCGGCAATATTTCCAGGGCCTTGCCAACCGACCCGCGCGAGGGTTTCGATCAATGTGGTGCGCTTGACCCCAAAGTTGCGGCACGCCGCCGCCTTCGACATGCCACCACGCAGTGCAGCAACGATGGCGTTCAGCTTCTCGCCGACAATAGCAGGAGGCCGCCCGCCGACCCGGCCACGGCGCCGGGCGGCGGCCAGTCCGGCAACGACGCGTTCTTTGGTCAAAGCCCGTTCGTACTGGGCGAGCGCGCCGAACACATGAAACAACAACTCTCCCGACGCAGTCGTGGTATCCATGCCTTCGGTGAGTGAACGGAAGGCGACCGGTTTCGCTTGCAGCGTGTTCACGATGGATAGCAAATGGGACAATGATCGGCCCAGCCGATCCAGCTTCCAGACGACGAGTACGTCGCCCGGGCGCACGAACGCCAGCGCCTGAGCCAAGCCCGGCCGATCATCCTTGGCGCCGGAGGCGTGATCCTCAAACAGATGCCTGCTGTCAACACCTGCCGCCAGTAGTGCATCACGTTGCAGGTCCGTGGTTTGACGATCCGATTCGGACGAGACGCGCATGTAGCCGACCAACATCAGCGGAAAACCTATAATTTGTAGTTTCCGCATGATAGACCATAGCGACATGGATTTCCGTACATTTCTTGCCCTGTTGCGGGCGAAGTTTCAGTGCCTGCTGTCTGCCTGTCGGAAAACACCTGTTTTACGACATGACGATGCTCCTTGCGGCAATACATGCAAATTACTATAATGAATGCGAAGAATGCATTTTTATGAGGTGATATTATGGCAATGCTGACAGTACGGAACTTGCCCGACGCTGTACACCGCGCGCTACGGGTGCGGGCCGCTCAACACGGGCACAGCACCGAGGCCGAAGTCCGCGAGATTCTGGCGAGCGCGGTCAAACCAGAGACGCGTGTTCGCCTAGGTGAAGCCCTCGCGGCATTGGGTCGCAAGATCGGCCTCATGAACGAGGATGCCGAGGTCTTCAACCAAGTGAGAGACAAGACGCCGGCCGAGCCGCCGAAGTTTGAATGATCGTCCTCGATACCAACGTCGTTTCCGAGGCAATGAAGCCCGAGCCGCACCCGGCCGTTCGGGCCTGGCTGAACGATCAAGCCGCCGAAACGCTGTACCTGTCCAGCGTGACGCTGGCTGAGCTGTTGTTCGGCATCGCGGCACTCCCGGCGGGTAAGCGCAAGGACATGCTGGCACAGGCCCTTGACGGTTTGATGGGGCTGTTCAGGGATCGGGTGTTGCCATTCGATACCGATGCAGCACGGCGCTACGCCGAGCTGGCCGTAATGGCAAAAACTGGTGGCCGAGGATTCCCAACACCTGACGGCTACATCGCCGCGATTGCGGCCTCGCGGGGTTTCATCGTGGCGTCACGCGACACCGCTCCCTACGAAGCGGCCGGTGTATCCGTCATCAATCCGTGGGAAGTGTGATGGATACATGACGATGAAAAACCAGGCACCCGTGTGGCGTCTCAAGGTCGAATTGCTTGGTGTAATGCCAACAGTGTGGCGTCGCTTCGACACCTACGCGGATGTGAAGCTCTCGCAATTGCATTACTTCATCCAGGGCGCAATGGGCTGGGAGCTGATGCACCTGTTCTCGTACTAGAACGGGCGCGGCTACGGCTGCCAGATCAGCAGCGAACTGCGATTGTGCGACGCCTGCCGCATTGATGATGCGCTGTCCTATACCTACGACTTCGGTGACAACTGGCAGCACCTGGTGACGGTCGAAAAGGCGATGGCAAAGCCGACGGGCACCTACCCGCGCGTCGTCGCCGGCAAGTGCGCCTGCCCGCCCGAGGACTGCGGCGGGCTGTGGGGTTATGCGGACATGCTCAGGGCGTTCGCTGGCCGCCGCAACGCCCGCAGGCGCGAACTCGTCGAGTGGCTGGGCGGACCGTTCGATCCGAAGGCGTTCGACATGGATGAGACCAGGGAGCGCCTAGCTGAGTACGTCGAGGTGTCGATGCCAAAAACTCAACCAGTCGTGCGAGCTGATCGACTTGGATGACGGAATTTTCTGGGGTTCCGGCGTAACACCCCCGTACTGCGCGCCAGCAGTTCACCGGCAAAATAATCGAAGATCAGTTTGCGGTCGGTGGTGGCCGGGGCGGCGGCGAGGTGGCCGTCGCGACTCTGTTCGAGCATCAACACCAGACCGGCGGCCCAGCCGTGCGCGCGTTGGTGCAGATTTTCGAGGGCGCTGGTCGTCAGCGCATTTCCCAGCCGCAGCGTGCCGATGCCGATGCTTTCTTCCACCGTGAGTTGCAGCTTGGGCCAGTCGATACACGCGACGTGGTCGCACAGCCGCAAGCGCGCCAGCACCGACGGCGGTTCGACGCGCGACACCACCAGCAAGGTGACGCCCTGCGGCACTTCGCTCATGGCGACGTGCAACACCTCGTGCAGGCGTGAATCTTCCGGGGCGTCCTGGTAATTGTCGAACACCAGCACGCTGCCGTGCTTCAGTCGCCGGAACAGCTCGCGGAAGAAGTTGCGCGTGAAGGTGGGCACGTCGCCCAGGTATTCGGGGGTCAGCAGCGGCAGCGGTTGTTTATGTCTCGGTGCGGCACTTTTGCCGCCAGTCCCAGGTAGTAGAAGAACGAGGCGTTGTCGCCGTCACCGGCATCGACCTGGTACCACAGGGTTTTGAGCTTGCGCTGTTGCAGCCAGCTTGCCACCAGCGAGGTCTTGCCCGCGCCGCCGGGCGCGCTGATCCACACCACGGAGTGGTCGTCGCGGATGCGGTCGAGCAAGCCGAACAGCCGCTCGCGCGGATAAATCTTTCCGACGCGCGGCGGCGTGAGTTTGGGGAGGGTGGTTTTGGGTGGGGTCACATTAGACGTGCTTCTTCAACTTACGCAGCTCCAGCAACAGGGATGGAATATCGTCGCAGATGATGCTCCACAAGGTGTCGTTGTCGATACCGAGGTAACCGTGGATCAACCGATTCCGTGTGGCTATGATTTGGCGCCACGGTATCTTCGACGCCGCATCGCGCACCGCCTGTGGTATATGGGTTGCGGCTTCGCCGATCAATTCCAGATTGCGCAACGTGGCGTCGTAGTTCAATCCGGACGTCGCGAATGCGTTTTGGTCAAGGCCGTGCGTATAGGAGAGCGCTTTTTCCGCGAACTCGATCATGTCGTCCAGATAGAATTTCCATTCTCGTTCAGACATTCACGGCCTCGCTCTCGATGTGCGTCCGCAATTCCGAACGCACGGCCTTTTCGGTGACCAAATCAACGGCACAGCCCAGCGCATCTTCAAGATAAAACTGAACCCCGAAATAACGCCGGGACGTCGCTGGGCCATCGAATGCCACCACGATATCCACATCGCTATCGAGACGCGCTTCGTCACGCGCCGTGGATCCAAACAATGCCAGCCGAACAACGCCAAAGCGCCGCGCCAATTCAGGCTTGGCGCGGGCAAGAACCTGCATCGCTTTGGTCCGCTTCATGTAATCACGGGCACGCGCCACATCGATTGGCGTCCCGGACGATTCGTTTGTGGTAGTCCAACATAGGGTCTCCGTGAAGCCAGGGAATTGAAGCCTTCATTATCCGAGTGCTTCCCCTTTTGTAAACCTGACGCCCCTATTTTTCTGCTGTCGCCCGCTTGGGATTGGTCAGAAATCGAAAGTCCATCAGATTGACCGGGTGTGGTCGTTTCGACAAATGCAGCACCTCAATACCGACGACTTGATCGGCGGCGTCGTAGTCCACGATCACCCCGGGGGCTACTTCTTCCGACTCGACCACAGGCACATCCACCAATTGCAGGTGCAGCGCGTCCGCTTCTTCGTCCACGTCTAACTTCACAGTTTGCCTCGCATATTATGGTCAAAGTATACGGTAACAACGCGCAGCGGCGTTACCGTCGGCCGAACGATCACGCGCAGCACGCGCCCTTCGTATTCGTCAATCGTACCCAGCCGATGTTCCAGTTCCGGGTCGAGAGCATCCGGTTCCACGCGTTGGGGCTGCTCAAGCACACGCTCCAGCCACACCAGCCGAATATTGGAGCGCTGGATCAGACTCACGCGCGCGTGCTCGGTCAGTTCGTATTCCATTGATCAAGAGTTTAGCAGCCAATTCGAATTGAGGTGCGTTCGCTGTGCAATTCAATACCGTGCCGCCGCGACCGGTCGCCGCGCGTTATTGCTGCGGTTACTGCACCGCGACTTGCGGAATCGGCAGGCAGGTCTCGGTCGAGGTGCCGCTGTTATTGGTCACTCCGTCTTTAACCGACACCCAACGCGCAAAGGTTGTGCTGGTGTTGGCGAGCTCACCATAACTGATCAGCGTGCCGGTTGCGGCGGTGGCAGCGCAGTCGGTTACCGGGTTGAATCCGCTGCACAGGTTGATGAGCGCGCGGTAGGTGCCGGCGGGCGCGCTCGCACTGGTCGGGACAGATACGGACACCGTCTGCGCCGCCACGGTCGCGACCGTATAGTTCGCGTTTCCCGCGAGCGAGCCGCCCAATTGTGTGCGCAAGACCGCGTTCACCGAGCGCGTATCCGCATCAATCGGAATACTGAACGTCACCGTAGCGCCTCTGGCCACCGTCGATGGGGTGAGCGTGACCGCACCGGTGATATCCGGCTCCCCCGCGACGTTGCCGCTGGCCGTGGCTACACATGAGTTGCCACCCGGTCCGCCACCCGGTCCCGGATCGGAATCGCCCCCGCCGCCGTGATTACACCCCGCCAGCATCAGCAGCAGAACCGGAATCGCCGTCTCGCTTCTTAATCGTTTCGTCATTGCTCTACTCCCTCATCAATTTGCCATGGAGTCGAATGATGCGCGAGCGCGTCTTACCGATGTCTTACACATTGCGATTTTACCGTCATCCCGCAGTGTGAATATTCACCCTCTTTTTTCGCCATCGGTAAGACATCGGTAAGAGCGTGTCGCTCATCTTGGTCGCGTGTTCCGGATTGCGGAACGAACGAGGAGAAACCTATGCGTCACCGACGTGCATTTCCGCTGCTGTTGATGCTGAGCCTGTTGCTCGGCGCCTGTGGCACAGGCTCAGGCGACAGCGCAAACGATCCCAAGCCACCGGGCGCCACACAACCCGACACCTGGAACAACCTGTCGTGGAATCAGGACAACTGGAGCTGAGCATTGTTATTTTTCTAAAACATCACCCACTTTAACTAGACGAGGAACAACCCATGAAAACACGATTTGAATTACTGACACTTGCCGCAGCACTCACGTTGACGGCTGCGACCGTACAGGCCGGTGACCTGACCATACCGAATACCTTCGTGTCCGGCACCAAGGCGCTGGCGGAACAGGTCAACGCCAATTTCACCGCGACGCAGACGGCGGTGAATTCCAAGCAAAACAAAATCACCGGCGCCTGCGGAACCGCGCTGTACGTTAAACAGGTGAATGCCGACGGCACTCTGGTGTGCGACAACCCCGTAGGAACTCCGGTACCGACATCGATCTCGGTGCACGCTGCCAGTTTTGCGCCCAATAGAAGCAGCTGCGCGTATCAGCTCAGCCATATAGAAGGATACTTCATCAGGGTACTGGCTGCTCTTTGCTCGCGGGGATACACCTCCCCATTGGCGCAACAGTTACTGGCTTTTCGTGCCGCATAGAAGACAGCTCAGCTGCAACCTCTGCGCATCTCAGAATATATCTGGATCGCCTGAACCTCGTGAATAACGCTGTTTCCAATGTTGGCTCTTCTCTAGAAAGCACCAGTACCGGCCGCGAATTATTACAGGGAGCAATTGTAGTTGGGAATGAATTAGTACTGGCCGAAAGAGCGTATTCAATTGATGTGGTGTTTGGGCCAGTCGATCTCGCAACAACCACGGGTCTTAAACTCTACGGCTGCACTGTCAACTACACCCCCTAACTGGCATTGTCCACAACCACCCCGGACCCCACCATGACCACGCTCACCGGCAACATCGAACGCTTTCACTGCATCGCGCCCGAGCTTGACTACAAGCTCAAGGTGGTTGCTTTCAAAGGCACGGAGGAGGTCTCGCGGCCGTACCGGTTTGAAATCGACTTGGTTACGGACGACGGGGACGTGGATACCTACGCCGTGCTGGGGAAGACCGCACTGCTGGTGGTGGACGGCGCGGACGGCGATACGCAACGGCGGGTGCATGGCGTCATCACCCGCTTTGTGCACGCGGCGGTTCCAGACGCGCCCTGCATTGTCTGGGCGCGTCATTGAGCGATCCACACTCACTTCCCTTCCATAGCGCTCCCACACCCATTTCGTGCGCGCAGCGACACGCTACGCAAGTTATTTTTCCCGCCGTGTTTTCGCGTCGGCCGCGCGCAGTGCCGCGAGCTTTTCGCCGATTTTTATTTCCAACCCGCGCTCGACCGGATGGTAGTACACCACCTCCGGCATGCCATCGGGAAAATAGCGTTCGCCCGCCGCATAGGCATCAGCTTCGTCGTGCGCGTAACGATAATTTTTTCCGTAGTCCAGATTTTTCATCAGACGGGTCGGGGCATTACGCAAATGCAGCGGCACGTCCAAGGAGCCATAGCGTTGCACATC
>JANOOV010000171.1:0-4148 GCA_031421535.1 Gammaproteobacteria bacterium | reverse complement strand
CTGGTGATGAATTGCGGTGGCGGGGGGTTCAAGGCGCAATTTAAACGCGCGGACAAATCCGGCGCACGCGTCGCGTTACTGCTGGGTGATGAAGAATTGGCGAAGAATGTTGTAGGTGTGAAATTCCTGCGTGAAGAACGTGCGCAACAAGAAGTGTCGCTGGACACCTTGGCCACGTCGTTGCGCGAACTTATTTAATTTAAAGTCAGGGAGAATCTCGTGGAAGCTTATCAAACCGAAGACCAGCAAGTTGAATCACTAAAGCAATGGTGGGCGAAAAATGGGCGCAGCACCATCGTCGCGCTGATCGCAGGGTTAGGCATTATTCTGGGCGGCCGCGCCTGGATTGAGAATAAAGATTCGCAGAGCGATGCGGCGTCCATTCTTTATCAGGCCATGCTCACCGCGATGCGGGATGGAAAACCGGATGCCGCACTGGAGCAGGGCGCGCGCATCTTGGGCCAATATGACAACACGCCGTATGCAACCTTGGCCGCCTTGGCCAGTGCCAAGGTGAAGATGGAGCAAGGCGACAGCACCGCCGCGCGCACCCATTTGCAATGGGCGCTGGATCACGGCAAGCCGCAGGAAATGGTCAACATCGCGCGCCTGCGCCTGGCGCGTGTGTTGATGGACAGCGGTGAAGCGCAACAGGCGCTCACGTTACTGGGCAGCGAACCGCCGACCGGTTTCGTGGTTGCCTATAAAGAACTGGAAGGCGATCTTTACCGCGCGCTCGGGCAAATCGACAACGCACGCAGTGCCTATCGCAGCGCGCTGGCCGCGCTTACGCCGCAGGCGCGCAATCGTGCCGACGTGCAAATGAAGCTGGATGACGTGGGTGGCGGCGGTGACGCAGCGCCTGACGGGCAGCCACGCACATGAAACAACTCGGAAGCATAAGCACGCTGGCATTGCTGCTATGCGCGTGCGGCGGCGATAAGGTGATCTCGGAGAACGATACCAATCGCCCCGCAGAGTTGGTGGTGTTTGAGGCCACGTTGCCGGTGCAGCTTGCATGGAGCGCGCAGCTGAACCTCGATACCCAACGGCGTGGTTTCAGTTTGACGCCGGTCGAATATGACGGACAAATTTTTACCACCGAATCCAATGGCCGGGTTGCAAGCTACGATGCGGTGCGCGGCTCGTTCCGGTGGGACATTAAGTTAGACGCGCGGCTGTCGGCGGGCGCCAGCGCCGGGAATGGCCTGTTGGTTGTGGGCAGCGAAGACGGTGAGTTGTTTGGTTTGGATATCCAACGCGGCGATATCAAATGGCGCACACCGTTATCGAGCGAGATTCTCGCCGCTCCGCAAATCACGGCGGACAAGGTGATCGTGAGCAGCGGCGATGGCAAGGTGGTGGCGCTTGATGCGCGCACCGGGCAGCGTATCTGGGTAAGCTCGAACACCGTGCCGGCCTTGAGTTTGCGCGGTGGCGGACGCCCGGTCGTCGCGGGCGAGCGGGTCATCGTTGGTTTCGCCAGCGGCCACTTGGCCGCGTTTAATCTGCATAACGGTAAGCGCCTGTGGGAAACCGCCGTCGCAGTTTCGCGCGGACGCTCGGAGATCGAACGGCTGGTCGACGTCGATACCACCCCGCGTGTGTTCGACAACATGATTTATGCCGTAACCTACCAAGGTCAAATCGCGGCACTTACGCTTGAGAGCGGACAGATCGTGTGGTCGCGTGAGGCGTCTTCATACGTGGATATCGCCGTTGACGAAGGTCAGGTGTATTTCAGTGACAACAGCGGCGAATTGTGGGCGCTGGATCGCACGTCAGGTGCCACGTTGTGGCGTCAGGACAAACTCCACGGGCGCGCGACCACGGCGCCCGCACTGTTGGGCGATTACGTTGCAGTGGGTGATTTTCAGGGTTATCTGCATTGGATGACCCGTGTGGATGGGCGCTTCGTGGCGCGGGTACGCATGGACGATGCAGGGCGTCGTGCGGTCGTGTCCGGCAAAGTCAGTGTTGACGAAGAGACACCGATTTTTTCAGTGCCGGGTGGAATTCGCATCACGCCTTGGGTCGCGAATCAAAAATTGTATGTGCGCGACGAGAATGGCGTCCTGGCCGCGTTCCGTACCGGTTCCTAGCGCTTACGGCCTGATGAAGTTTGACGTTGTAGGTGCGGAATTGTTCTTGATCGAACTTTATTGTCTGGCGCGATGATCAGAGCTCCTTCCCCCTGTAAGGGGGGAGGCTGGGATGAGGGTGTGCAAGCACACCGTTTTTTCTCACCCCCATCCTAACCTTCCCCCTTACAGGGGGAAGGGATGCTTCGTTTACGCGTCTGAACAATTTCAAAGTCAAATGTTGACTTCAAACTTCATCGGGCCGGATCACTAGCGCGCAATTTTAATTTCACCCGGATACGCATACCGCGTATCCACAATCGGCCGGTAACAGGTCGCGACACATTCAATCATGCAACTCGTAATCGCTATCGTAGGCCGACCCAACGTCGGCAAATCCACGCTGTTTAACTGCCTGACGCGCACCCGCGACGCGCTGGTGGCAGATCAGCCGGGGCTGACGCGCGACCGCAATTACGGCATCGGGCGCGTCGGCGCGCGCGGCTATATCGTGGTTGATACCGGTGGGTTGAGCGGTTCCGACGAAGGCATCGAAGCGCTGACTGCGCAACAGGCACGCGCCGCGATACGTGAATCCGATGTGATTTTTTTCATGGTCGATGTGCGTGAGGGTTTGACCACCTCAGATGAAACCATCGCCGCCGAGTTACGTCGCACCGGCAAGTCGGTGTATCTGGTGGTCAACAAATCCGAAGGCTTGAACCCGGACCTCGCGCGCACGGAATTTCATGCGTTAGCTTTAGGTGAGCCCTGGCTGATCGCCGCGTCGCACGGCAGCGGTGTTAACACGTTAATGGATTCGGTGCTCGCATCGTTTCCGGCGACCGGCGACACCCCCAACGAAAGCGACGGCATCCGCATTGCCATTATCGGGCGGCCCAACGTAGGCAAGTCCACGCTGGTGAATCGCATGTTGGGCGAGAACCGCGTAATTGTTTTCGACCTGCCGGGAACGACGCGCGACAGTATTTCCATACCCTTCACGCGCGACGCGCAACGCTACACCCTGATCGACACCGCCGGTGTGCGGCGGCGTGGCCACGTTCACGAGGCCATCGAAAAATTCAGCGTCATTAAAGCGCTGCAAGCCATCGAAGTAGCGCATGTTGTTATTTTAGTGCTCGACGCACAGCAGGAAGTCAGCAATCAGGATGCGCATTTGCTCGGGCACTTGTTGAATGCCGGTCGTGGCCTGGTGATCGCGGTTAACAAGTGGGACGGATTGGAATCCGACAAACGCGAACGCATTAAAACCGAACTGGAACGCAAGCTGTCATTTTTGGATTACGCGCGTTTTCATTTTATTTCGGCGTTGCACGGCAGTGGCGTCGGTGACTTATTCGATTCCGTTACTGAATCGTACAATGCGGCGATGACTTCATTCCCCACGCCGGTGTTGACGCGGCTGCTCGAAGAAGCGTTGTTGAAACATCAACCGCCGCTGGTGCACGGGCGGCGTATCAAGTTGCGTTACGCGCATCAAGGCGGAAAGAATCCGCCGCTGATCATTATCCACGGCAATCAAACCGACGCGGTTCCCGAAGCGTACAAGCGTTTTCTTGCCAAGAAATTCCGCGACGATTTAAACATCCGTGGCACGCCCTTGAAGCTGGAATTCAAGAGCAGTACCAACCCGTACCGCACGACGTCCATACGGAATGCGCGTAACCGCAGTTGACCACGATCACTCGTAACACCCGGGTAGCCCGTCGACCAGCGAGGGATAGCGTAGTGTGATACGCAACTCGCGTAGCATTTTGCTGTTGTCCACGCGCCGCGACTCGGTCAGATACGACATCAGCTCCGCGCTCAATACCCGTTTGGCCTCGTCCATGATCACTTCCGGCGGACGCGGCACGCCCAGCAGATCGGCCACCGCTTTGAAATATTGCGCCATGCTGCCGGGGTGGCCGTCGCTGACATTGTAAATACCCGGCGGGCTCTGCGACTCACCGGCCACCACGCAGATATTAGCAAGGTCGTCGGCGTGAATACGGTTGGTATACATCGACTCGGCTTCGCTCAGGATCGGGCGCCCGGACTTGA
>JANOOV010000170.1:0-10381 GCA_031421535.1 Gammaproteobacteria bacterium | reverse complement strand
CAGGGGACGGTGGATTGGGTGCCGAATTTTGACGGCACATTGGATGAGCCTTCGTTACTGCCAGCACGCTTGCCGAACGTGCTGTTGAACGGGACCACGGGTATCGCGGTGGGTATGGCGACTGACATTCCGCCGCATAATCTGCGTGAGGTGGCGGCGGCGTGTATTCACTTGATCGAAAATCCTAAGGCTACAGTAAGTGAGTTGTGTGAATTCGTGTTAGGTCCGGATTTTCCCACCGACGCGGAAATCATCACGCCGCGCCATGAATTGCAGGCGATGTACGAAACCGGCAACGGTTCGGTGCGCATGCGCGCGCGTTACGAAATCGAAGACGGCTGCGTGGTGCTGACGTCGCTGCCGCATCAGACCTCGGGCGCGAAAATTCTGGAACAGATCGCGCAGCAGATGAACGCGAAAAAATTGCCGATGGTGGAAGATTTGCGCGACGAGTCCGACCACGAAAATCCGACGCGCTTGGTGATCGTGCCGCGCTCCAATCGTGTGGATCTTGACGAATTGATGGGGCACTTGTTTGCGACCACGGACCTGGAGCGCAGCTACCGCATCAACATGAACATGATCGGTTTGAACGGCCGACCGCAGGTGAAGAACCTGCGCGACCTGTTGACCGAGTGGCTGGAGTTCCGCATGTTGACAGTACGCCGCCGCTTGCAGTGGCGGCTCGATAAAGTCAACGCGCGTTTGCACATTCTCGACGGGTTGTTGATCGCGTATCTGAACATCGACGAAGTGATCCGGATCATTCGCAGCAACGATGAGCCCAAGCCGGTGTTGATGGCGCGCTTCAAGTTAAGCGACATTCAGGCTGAGGCGATTCTCGAGCTCAAGCTGCGGCACCTCGCCAAGCTTGAGGAAATGCAGATTCGTACCGAGCAAAACGAACTGGCCGAAGAGCGCGACGAACTGCAAAAAATTCTGGATTCCGGTAAACGGCTGCGCACGCTGGTCAAAAAAGAAATCCAGGACGACATGAAAACTTACGGCGACGAACGCCGTTCGCCCTTGGTCACGCGTGCGGTCGCCAAAGCTATCGACGAATCGACGCTGGTCGGCGCCGAACCTGTGACCGTGATTCTGTCCGAGAAAGGCTGGGTGCGTTCTGCCAAAGGCCACGATATCGACGGGCTCACCCTGCAGTACAAAGCGGGCGACAGCTTCCGCGCGGCCGCCATCGGCAAGAGCAACCAATCCGCCGTGTTCCTCGACTCGACCGGCCGTGCTTATACTTTGCCCGCGCATCAATTGCCGTCCGCACGCGGTCACGGCGAACCGCTGACCGGCTGGCTAAATCCGCCGCCGGGCGCCACGTTTGCGGGCGTGATGCTGGGCGCACCGGAACAGTTGTATCTGGTGGGCAGCGACGCCGGTTACGGCTTCGTTGCCAAGTTGGAAGACATGTCGACCAAAAACAAAAACGGCAAAGCCGTGCTGAGCGTATCGGCAGGCAGTCGCGTCGTGGCACCCGCGCCGATCATTAATGTCGAAACCGACCGCCTTGCTGCGGTCACCAACGACGGCCACATGTTGGTATTTAAAGTGAAAGACCTTCCAATGTTGGCGAAAGGTCGCGGCAATAAAATTATCGGTGTGTCGCCCAAAGACGACGAAGCGTTGTTTGCATTGCTGTCGATTCCAAAAGGCGGCGGCCTCACCATTTTCGCCGGTAAACAGCACACCACGCTCAGCGCCAGCGAATTGAACGAGTACCAAGGCGAGCGCGGGCGACGTGGCAAAAAACTCCCGCGCGGTTACCAGAAGGTGGATCGGGTTGCGGTGTTGCTGCCAGCGGCGCATCCGGGCTAAAAATAGTCGTGCCGTTCACACCTTGTATGTGACTTGCCGGGCACTGCACGCGGCCGCGCTATTTTTATTAAATGTTTAGAGTGATCAAGACGATAGTAAAGTAAGGTAAACGGATTGCTCGGGTTGTTGCGGCATGTTTTTTTCCGGACTGAAGCCTTGGGGTGCAGGCGTTCATCGATGGCTAAGCGGTGAGTTGCCCGCGCGCGCGCTGGCGCTGGAGTTCGATGTGCCTGCGCCTTCCCTTGAATCTGCCAAGCCCCGGCACAGTCTCGTCGGTTTTTTTCGTTCCTGTCACACCGCTCGCAATCACCGCGTCGTGGTGTTGCAACACGTCGGCGAGCACCTCGCGGCGCTGAACGGTTATCCGGTCTCGGTCCTGACACGCTGGCTGCATGCGCTGGTTGCGGATCATTATTTACGCCCGGTGGTAGGCGCGGTGTACACCGCCTGCAGCAAACTCGATGATGGCTCTGCGCCGGTAGGGGATGAAACTCCCGAGCCGGACGAACGCCAGCAGCACACGCAATTGGCAATGAACGCGGTGCAGCAATTGGCGACCTGCTACGCGCTGGTATTGAACGTGTTGTGCAGGCTGCCGGATCGCACCTATGCTTTATGTCATGACAAGGCGCTGCGGGTCGGGCATCGCATTCTGGAATTAATTCATGCCGAGCAGCACCTGTGCACATTGCGCCGCATGAAGTTGCCGGAACGTTCGTGGCGCAACTGCAACCAGCTTTATTTTGCGCTGAGTGAATGTGAAAACGTGCAGCGTGAAATGGCGTTGGCGGGCTATCTGTCGGAACCCGACCGCCCCGCCTGGCAACCCAAGGCCCGCGACGCCGCACCCACCCATGCCAGCGTGCAGCAAATTTATATCGCACTGCAGGTGACCGGCATGATGGATTCTGGCACCTGGCCGCCGCAGCAATTTTTCTGGATGCTGGTGTATCTGCGCCGCACCCTGCCGCGACTGAAACTGCGACCGTATGCGGAACACGGACTCAACGATGCGAGCGTCATCATCACGCGTTCGCAGCATCGTTCACCGACGTTCAAAATGCGCGGCAAATCCACGGAAACTGCGCTATTGCTCGACGTGGGGCCGTTACAGCGGCGTGTGGCGCGCGATCTGGATCAGCTCAACGCCGGACAGCAGAACACCTTGTTCAAACGTCTGGTCGGTGTGGCGGGTGTCAGCCTGCTGGATCAGGCGCAACTTCTGGAACACATGCTGCGCAAATTGCGTTATCACGCCGACCGCGATGCACGCAGCCACGTTAACCAATATGTCGAGCTCGGGCTGCACTGGGGATTTGCCGAAGTTTTTGCCATCGTCAGGGAAGTTTCCAACAATCAGGACCCATGGTGCTTCGACGATCTGGCGCTGACTCAACAACTGACAAAAAAAAGTGCGACCTTGGTAAAACATGACGCCACGGCGCCACCGGAAAAGCCGTTTTTTCTGGTGAACGAAAGTTCCAGCGGCATGCAATTCAAGTTTCAGGAGACCCGCGACACCAAGCCGCTGTTCATCGGCCAGTTGATTGCGTGTCTACGTGGCGGGGGCGACGCGCGCCGCAGCGTGCCGCAAGTCGCTTATGTCAGCCGCGTGCAACGCAGTCGCAGCGGCGAGATAGAAGTTGCAGTGCAAAAGCTCGCGCATGAAGCGGAGTGTGTCGGTATGCAAGATGTGCGCATGCAAGCCGGCAACAAAATGCTGCCGGGTTTGCTGCTGCATTGCCTGGATGGCAAGTGGCGTTTTTTGCTGCACAGCAAACACGGCTCGTACGCGATATCAAAACTGTTTTTGCGCGCCGGGGGACAAACGCGCAACTTGCAACTGGGGCGCATGTATCTGTACCAACCGGAATTCGTGGTGTTCGACATGATCGGCTTCGAGCCCGGTTAGCCCTGAGCCCTTTGGAGTGCGGCGGCTTGCCGCCGCTTTTGGAGTCGGGGCAAGCTCTCCGAAAATCAAAGCGGGAGCAAGCTCCCGCACCCCACTGCGCCAGCAGCCTGTCGGACTTAAGATGGTGGGCATTGATTTATTTTGATTCTGTAGATATTTGCGCGCTTGGCACTAAGCCGCTCCTCTTCCACATGGAAACACCACGCTCTAATACATTCCGCAGTATTGTTAACAGCGGTTTTTCTATCAGATAGAAAACGACGATACCCGCCGCAGTCGATACGATCACCTGCACCATGATGATGGAAAAGATATTGAGGTAACCGTTGGGACTTAACTCAAGATAATTAATTAATCCCCGGGCCATCCCAAAAAAGGCCAAATGAAAAAGGTAAATGGAATAAGACGCATCGCCGAGAATTTTAAGCGGGCGATTATGCACGCCACGAAATAGCTGAATAAAAACCCAGACGATCATCGCGGCGGCCACCGCAAGCACCAGCTTGTCATTGACGCTGGAGCCGCTGTTCAGAAGCAATATTCCAAGGGCGCCAAGTAATAACAAGGGCAGGCGGGCAAAGGTCAGATGCTGGGTTTTCGAGTAGATCTCGAACACCAGCATGCCGAACATGAACTCGATCAAAATGCTGGAAGTGTAAAACTGCGCGATCACGTCACTGAAATGCTGCAGCTTGCCGATGCTGACTAACGCCACGATCATCAACGACGTCAACAGTACTCTGGAGTGCCGAAACAGCATGGCCATTGCGAATAAGAGATAGAAAAACATTTCATAATTAAGTGTCCAGCCCTGCACCAGAACGGGAAATATCTCACCCGCTTCATCTTCATCGATACTCGGGTGGGGTATGAACGCAAAGTCTTTTATGATCGATATCAACTCCGGGCTGAGGTTCAAATACAGATCGTTTAAAGAGTTTGATGTCACGACCCAGTGAATCCAGTACGCGCTTGATGTCCATAACAGCGCGACCCAATACAGTGGTACCACCCGGATAATGCGTTTGGATAAAAATATCAGGGCCGCCTTTGCTGCCGTGACATCGTTCCCGATGTGCCGGGTGGAATAGGCCATGATGAAACCGCTAATCACAAAAAAAATATCGACGCCCCTTGACCCGATGCGCGTCCACTCGGGCACGTCGCCAAAATAAGATCGTGAATGAAAAAAAACCACCATCAGCGCAGCAATGCCGCGTAGATATTGAAGACCTTCAATCGACTGTGTGTTTTTAACGGATTCAGAATTCATTTTGGTGTGAGGCGGTTAAGGTCCGGTTAAAAGAAGACGTTCAGGATAGAGCGTAACTTGTTTCATTCTGCGGTTTAGCGGCAACAGTTCCCACTGTTTTTAAAATTTCCAGCTCGGAGAATTTTCATCACCTGGCGTCGCAAGACACCGCCGTGTCAACCGAATTGCCGGTGGTGCGTTATTCATCCTAATGCGACCCATATCATCGCCATTTTCAAAAGAGAGCCACGGAATGCGTAGTCGTTTAACAGTCATTATCCCCGCGTACAACGAAGCCGACAGCATCGTGGATACGGTGCGTAGTATTCAGAGCCAGACCTTGGCGCCGGACGAAATTATCGTTGTTGACGATGGCTCGACCGATGGCACCGGCGCGGCGGCGAGAACCTGCGGCGTCACCGTGATTCGTCCGCCCGTGAACACGGGCTCGAAGGCGGGCGCGCAAAACTTTGCACTAGGCCAGGTGAAGACCGAATTCACGATGGCCATCGACGCCGACACCATGCTGGCGCCGGATGCCATCGAGCTGTTGATGGCCTCGCTGGTCACCCCGAGCGTGGTCGCCGCATGTGGATTCGTGCTGCCGCGCTTCGTCAAAACATTATGGGAACGCGGCCGGTATATTGAATATTTACTGGCGTTCAGTTGGTACAAACCGATTCAAGACTTTTACCAGAAGCCGCTGATTTCCTCGGGCTGTTTTTCCGCGTACCGAACCGAGGTGTTGCGTTCCGTCGGCGGATGGAACACGCGCACCATGGCGGAGGACATGGACCTGACCTGGACGTTTTACCAGCAAGGCCATGATGTTCGCTTCATCCCCAAAGCGCTGTGCTATCCGATTGAGCCGCACAATTTTCATTTCATGCACAAGCAATTGAAACGCTGGTCACATGGATTCATCCAGAACGTTTCGCTGCACTGGCGCGCGAATCTACACATTCCCTACCTGCGCGAAATTGTTGCGGTAGCGCTGTGGGATGCGATTGTCGCCTCGCTGGTGTATCTGATTCTGGTTCCCGTGCTGGCCATCGCATTGCAGGAGCCGCTGTTTTTGCTGGCCTACCTGATCGATCTGCCCGCGATTGTGGTGCCGGTGCTTTTCACTTCTGAAGGTCGGCGCAATCCGCTGCGTATCCTGGCGAGCTTGCCGGCGTTTTTCGTGCTGCGCGCGGTGAATGGCTATTTTGTAGTGAGTGCGATTTGGGAAGAGTGGGTGATGCGACGACGTTTAAATGTTTATGAAAAGGGGCACTGAAATTATGACAGCGGGATTACCTGGAACTGGAATTGGTGGCGTGTTTTATCTGCTGTCAGCGATACTCATGCCGTTTTTTGAACTGGTGAAAACCCTGCGCGGGCAAAGCAGCGGGGCGCGCTGGATACTGGTCATTCGACAGCTTGCAATGGCATCCGGCATCATCGCCGGGATGTGGGCGCTTGGCGTCCTGCTGGGTTTGCTGCTTGAGGCGCGGCCGGACATCGAGATCGCAAGAATTGTGAATGCAGAGATCGCAGGGCAACTTGAACGGGTGGCAAAAATCAACGTATTTCATATCGCTCCAGTCATCATGTCGATGCTGACCCTGACGATTATCATTGCCACCACCAATGTGCTGCGAATATTTTATCGACCTGCAAATCACTGAGGGCGTGCCTCGTGGCACCTGGATAATGCGTTTCACCATTTGGTTATGTGTCATGACCAGCATGAACGTGGGTGCCGCGCAACCGGGCGAACCGTCCTTCAATCAACAGGCGTATGCGGAATACCGGGCCCGTGCGATAGCCGCCGGACATGCACGTAACGAAAAAGTGGTCGCCGATAATTTTTTCGAAGCCGGAAATCCGGACCAGGCGGCGAAGCTGTATTTGCATGCGCTGGCCGTCGCGCCCGACGCGTTTAGTGCCGCCGAAAAAAAACACATCGCGGCGCGGCTCGTTAACGCCAATCACAAGGCCGAGGCCGTCATCATCTTGCAGCAGTTACTGGCGGAGCAGAAAAACGAGCTGTCGGAAAAACTGGAACTTGTGAAGTTACTGGCGGCGTTGCGACAAAATTCGCTTGTGATCACGGAAGTCGACGCGCTTTTGCAGCGGGACAGTCGTAACAAGTACGCACTGCTGATGAAAGCCGACGCACTGCGCCGACAAAAGAAATTTAGCGAATCGCTGCCTGTGTATCGCAGTATTTTGTACCAGGGCAACGACTTCAGTGCGCGTCTTGGCCTGATTTATAGTTTGCTGGCGGTGGGCGCAAAGGCCGAGGCGAAAAATCAATTCAAGCTCATCCATGCCGAGAATGACGCGCAACACGAAGAGCTTGACGCACTGGCTA
Organism: Gammaproteobacteria bacterium; assembly: GCA_031421535.1. Classification (GTDB taxonomy): domain Bacteria; phylum Pseudomonadota; class Gammaproteobacteria; order SG8-11; family SG8-11; genus UBA6921. The sequence goes on along the minus strand of JANOOV010000170.1, from coordinate 3,031 downwards.
ACGTTCTGGACGCCAGCACGCGACCGAGGGTAGAGCTCGTATCAAACCGCTATTCCGATGCCGATAAAAACCGCTCCGTTGAACGCGGCGCGATCATCCGCCTGGTCACGGGAAATGTGGATTGGGTTGCGGATGTGCGTGACAAAACGGCTGACTTCGAGGAGGCGACGGCGACCGCTCAAACCTATTCGCTAGGTGCAGCGAGCAATGTTACCGATCATCTCAAAGTGACGGGCAAGTACGGGCGCGCCAAATTGACTGCCGAACAGACCGTGTCGCTCGATACCGGTCAATTCAAAGTGGATGCCAGACTGGGCACCAGCACCGTGACGGCTAATTTTTCACGCGAGGCGCTGACTGCCACCACGACCGTCATCGGCAACGCGATACAACTTTCCAAACAGGCCATCGAATTAACGCAGCCGTTCACCGAGCGGCTCAAAACGAATCTAGCCTATACCGAAAAAAGTTACTCGGACGGAAATGCGGCAAATGATTTTCGTGCGACGGCGCAGTATGTCGTTTATCGCGGATCGCCACAGGTTGGCCTGGGCTATGGCCATAGTCGCGTGAATTACAAAAAGCCATCAAGCAGCGGATATTCCGCGCCGCAGAACTACGTGGCCAATCAGTTGATGTTGACGCTGTACTACGAAACCGAACGCTTTTATGCCGATGTCAACATCGTGTCTGGACGCGAGTCGTACGAAAAAAACCGGACGGAAAAAAGCAGCGAGTTCCGCTACGACGCGGCCACTCTCGGCATGAAAATCACGCGCCGACTGTCGCTGGATATCAATGCAGAAAGGAGCAATTCAAAGGGCAACGCCGCGACTTCGGGCAGCGCCGAGGTATTTAACGATTTAGTGGTTGGTGCGCGAATCGCGTATCTTTTCTGATACGCGATGCTCGTGCCTTCAGAACAATCGGGATTATCCGACATACACCCGCGCGTTGCGGAACATCCGTAACCACGGAGCGTCTGCACCCCAGCCTTCCGGATGCCAGGAATTTTGCACCGTGCGGAACACGCGTTCGGGGTGGGGCATCAGGATAGTGAAACGCCCGTCGGTGTTAGTGAACCCGGTGATGCCCTGCGGCGACCCATTCGGATTCGCCGGATAGTGTTCGGTGGTCTTCCCGTAATGATCGACAAAGCGCATCACGATCAGATGGTGTTGCATCGCATGTTGCGCGCTGAATTCGGCGCGCCCTTCACCGTGCGCGATGGCAATCGGTAACCGTGCGCCGACCATGCCCTGGAAAAAAATCGACGGCGACGCTTGCACTTCCACCAGCGCTACGCGCGCCTCGAATTGATCCGACGCGTTGCGTGCGAAGTGCGGCCAATGTTCGGTGCCGGGAATCAGCTCGCGCAGTGATGACAGCATCTGGCACCCGTTGCACACGCCCAGGCCAAAGCTGTTCGCGCGCTGAAAGAACGCCTGGAACTCATCGCGTGCACGCGCGTTGAACAAAATGGAACGCGCCCAGCCAGTGCCCGCCCCCAACACATCGCCGTAGGAAAAGCCGCCGCAGGCCACCAAGCCTGTGAAATCGCGCAGGCTGACCGCACCACGCAAAATGTCACTCATGTGCACATCGACCGCAGTGAAACCGGCGCGGTCGAACGCAGCGGCCATCTCCACATGACCGTTGACACCCTGTTCGCGCAACACCGCGATGCGCGGTCGCGCGCCTGTGGCGATGTAGGGTGCGGCGATATTTTCGCTGGGGTCAAACGTGAGCTGCGCACTCAGGCCGGGATCGTGCACGTCGAGCAGCGCGTCGTATTCCTGCTGCGCACAGGCGGGATGATCGCGCAGCGCCTGCATGCGCCACGAGGTTTCGGCCCACGCGCGATGCAGGTTCACGCGGCTGTCGGCGAAGATTTCGCGCCGTGCGCGTGTGAAGGTAATTTGATCGTCCGCCGTCAGCGTGCCCAGCACAAAACTATGTTTACCCAAGCCTTCATCGTGCAGCCACTGCATGACTTCATCGGTATCGTCATGCCGCACTTGCAACAGCGCGCCCAGCTCTTCGTTAAACAACGCGGCCACAGCATCGTCGCCTATATCGTCGAGCGCCACCGTCACACCGGTGTGGCCGGCAAAGGCCATTTCACACACACACGCAAATAAGCCGCCATCAGAACGGTCGTGATACGCGAGCAACAAGCCGCGTTGATGCAACTCCTGAATGACCGCGAAAAACGCCTTGAGCGCCGGTGGATCGTCCACGTCCGGTGCGTGTTGTCCGGTTGCGCCGTAGACCTGCGCCAGCGCCGAACCACCCAGGCGATTTTGCCCTTTGCCCAAATCAACCAGAATCAAATCGGTAGCGCCGCAATCGGTACGCAGTTGCGGCGTGCGCGTCTTGCGCACATCGCTGACCGGCGCAAATGCAGAGATCACCACCGACAGTGGCGCGGTCATGACATTATTCTTGCCGTCCTGCGACCACACCGTTTTCATCGACATGGAATCTTTGCCGACCGGAATCGCGATGCCCAGCGCCGGGCATAATTCCATACCCAGCGCTTTTACCGCGTCGAACAAACCGGCGTCTTCGCCCGGAAAACCGGCCGCCGCCATCCAGTTGGCGGAAAGTTTCACATCGCCCAGTGCGCTGATCGGCGCGGCAGCGATGTTGGTCAGCGCTTCGCCCACCGCCATACGCGCCGACGCGGCGGCGCTCAACACCGCGATGGGGCTGCGCTCGCCCATCGCCATGGCTTCGCCTGCATAAGTGTCATAACCTGCGACCGTCACGCCGACGTCAGCCACCGGCACCTGCCAGGGCCCGACCATTTGATCGCGCGCGACCAACCCGGTCACACTGCGGTCGCCGATGGTGATGAGAAATTTTTTGCTCGCCACCGACGGCAGCCGCAGCACGCGCTGCGCCGCGTCGCGTACATCAATGTGGCGCGTATCCAGCTCAGCGCGGTGCAGGGTGACGTGGTGTACGTCGCGCAGCATTTTGGGCGGCTTGCCCAGCAACACGTCGAGCGGCATGGATACCGGATCGT
>JANOOV010000169.1:0-2462 GCA_031421535.1 Gammaproteobacteria bacterium | reverse complement strand
AAGGTGACGTCGTAATCCATCAAGCTTTTGACCTTCGACACCGGTGCCTGCTTCATGACGAAGTAGGGGAATTTCATTTCGACATGCCCGGACTGCGCTTCCAGCAACACGGTCATTTCCTGCACCATGTCCTTGAAGGAGTGCACGGAAATTTCACGCTCGTGTTTGTTCAGGACTTCCACGAAGCGCGACATGTGCGTGCCTTTGAAATTGTGCGGCAGGTTCACGTACATATTGAAGTTGGCAATGGTGTGCTGGTCACCGGCGCTGCGATCACGCACGCGTACCGGGTGACGAATATCCTTGATGCCGACTTTGTCGATCGGAATGTTGCGGGTGTCCTTGCTGCCTTGCACGTCGGCAATCGGTAGTATCTGTGCTTTGCTCATGCTTCAGTCCTCGGTGTAACGTACGCAGGCGCGTTCGGTTTCCCACAACGTAATCGCGGTGACGCGGTGGGTCGCGCCGTTCAGGCGCACACCCAAGCGCCGGAATAAATACGCTGCAATGTTCTCCGCCGTCGGATTAATGGTGTCGAACGGCGCAATTTCATTCAGATGACGGTGGTCAAGGATCGCGAGTTCAGCGCGCGTTGCCTCCTTGAGTACTTTGAAATCGACGCCCATACCAACGTGGTCCAGCTGTGTCGAAGTCACTTCCACTTCCACTTTCCAGTTGTGGCCGTGCAACTGATTGCACACGCCCGGGTAGTCGCGCAACAAATGCGCAGCGGCAAAATCGGTGACGATCTTTAACGAATATTTCGCGGTCATAAATACTTGAGTACAGGGGTAGGAGATTACTTGGAATGGCTAAGTTTCACAAGCCCGGCGCTGGTGAAGCTTCGTACGGCGGCGATTATGCCATCGCAGGTGAGCCCGCATTCGGCGAGCAGGTGCTCGCGTTTACCGTGGGCGATAAAGCGGTCGGGCAAGCCCAGATTCAGGATCGGCAGCGTGACGTGCTGTGCGCCCAGATATTCGTTGATGGCGCTGCCCGCGCCGCCCAATACCGCGTTTTCTTCGAGCGTGACTAATACATCGTGCGTGGCGGCCATGCGCAACACGGTGTGCTCATCCAATGGCTTGACAAAGCGCATGTTGACCACCGTTGCATCGAGAATTTGCGCGGCTTCCAATGCCGGGGCCACCATGCTGCCAAACGCCAGCAGCGCGATTTTTCGGCCGCTGCGTCGTACCTCGGCTTTGCCGACCGGCAGCGCTTCCATCACTTGCAGGGTCTTGACACCCGGCCCGCTGCCGCGCGGATAACGCACCGCGCTCGGGCCGTCGTGAATAAAACCGGTATAGAGCATTTGTCGGCATTCGTTTTCGTCTGCGGGCGCCATCAGCATCAGGTTCGGAATGCAGCGCAGATAACTCAAATCAAAACTGCCCGCGTGCGTCGGCCCGTCGGGGCCAACCAAACCGGCGCGGTCGATGGCGAACAACACCGGCAGATTCTGCACCGCAACGTCGTGGATCAACTGGTCGTAGCCGCGCTGTAAAAATGTCGAGTAGATCGCCACCACCGGGCGCATGCCCTCGCAGGCCAGACCGGCGGCGAGCGTCACGCTGTGTTGCTCGGCAATGCCCACATCGAAATACTGGTCGGGAAACCGCTGCGAGAACTCCACCATGCCGGAGCCTTCGCGCATCGCGGGCGTGATGCCGATCAGGCGCGCATCTTGTGCCGCCATGTCGCACAGCCAGTCGCCGAATATCTGGGTGTAGGTGGGGCCGCTGCTGGGCGCAGGCGGCAACTGCCCGGTGCGCGGATCGAACGCGCTGACGCCGTGATAGGTGCAAGGGTTTGCTTCAGCGGGGGCATAACCTTTGCCTTTTTTTGGTCACGACGTGCAGAAACTGCGGGCCCTTGAGCACATACAGATTGCGTAACGTCGCCACCAGCGTGGGCAGGTCGTGGCCGTCGATGGGGCCGATGTAATTGAAACCCAGCTCCTCGAACAAGGTGCCGGGAATCACCATGCCTTTTACGTGCTCCTCGGTGCGGCGCGCCAGCTCCCACATCGACGGCATCACGCCGAGCACTTTTTTGCTGCCTTCGCGCACCGTTGAATACAGGCGGCCGGACAAAATGCGCGCCAGATAATTCGACATGCCGCCGACATTGGGCGAGATCGACATGTCGTTGTCGTTGAGCACCACCAGCAGATTCGCATCGAGATCGCCGGTGTGATTCAGTGCTTCAAACGCCATGCCCGCCGTCATCGCCCCGTCGCCGATGATGGCCGCGATGTGGCGATCCGCGCCTTGTTTTTGTGCGGCAATCGCCATGCCCAAGGCCGCGCTGATCGAGGTGCTGGAATGCCCGACGCCGAAGGTGTCGTAGTCGCTTTCGTTGCGGCTCGGAAAACCCGCCAGTCCACCGGCTTGCCGAATGCTGGCCATGCGCTTGCGGCGCCCGGTGAGAATCTTGTGTGGATAGGTTTGGTGGCCGAC
>JANOOV010000168.1:0-8835 GCA_031421535.1 Gammaproteobacteria bacterium | reverse complement strand
GATGTTCGCAGTGATATACTGCGCGACCTGAAAATAGTGTCTTGAGGTGTTACGAATGCCGATTTATGAATACGTTTGTCAGGCCTGCGGCCACGATCTGGAAGCACTGCAAAAACTCAGCGACACGCCGCTGACCGAATGTCCCAAGTGCGGTAAAGCGGAGTTGAAGAAACAGGTGTCCGCCGCCGGGTTCCGTTTAAAGGGCGCGGGTTGGTACGAAACCGATTTCAAGAAGGACAGCGACAAGAAAAAGAATCTGGTCGGCGGATCGGGATCAGGCGAGTCCAAATCCGAGGCGAAAACCGAGACCAAAACGGAAGCGAAAGCTGAGGTAAAAACCGAGGCCAAGCCCGCAGCCAAACCGGCAGCGAGCAGTTCAGAAAAATCCTGAGGCGTTGCCTGTGTAGTTGCACGCCTTGACTCTAATCCTTACCATTCCTCGCTCTTCGTACCCTAAATTCAAGGCACTCCGATGCGCACGCACTACTGCGGTCAGTTAAACGAAACCCACATTGATCAAGACGTGAGCCTGTGCGGCTGGGTGCATCGGCGGCGCGATCACGGCGGGGTGATTTTCATCGACTTGCGGGATCGCGAAGGCCTGGTACAACTGGTGATTGCGCCGGAGTCGCGCGAGACCTTCGTGATTGCGGAACGCGTGCGCAGCGAGTTTGTGCTGCGCGTCGATGGCAAGGTGCGGCACCGCCCGCAAGGCACCGACAATCTGGACTTGCCGACCGGCCGCATCGAAATCGACATCAAGCGCATTGAGATTCTCAACGCGGCGGAGACGCCACCGTTTCAAATCATCGACGACGATGTTTCCGAAGAAACGCGTTTGCGCTATCGCTACCTCGATCTGCGTCGGCCGGTGATGCAAAAGAATTTGCGCCTGCGTCACCACGTCACGCGGGCGCTGCGTAGCTATCTCGACAACCGTGATTTCATCGACATCGAAACCCCGATGCTCACCAAGGCAACGCCGGAAGGTGCGCGTGATTATCTGGTGCCCAGCCGCACGCATCCAGGTGCGTTTTTTGCGTTGCCGCAATCGCCGCAGTTGTTCAAACAATTACTGATGATGTCGGGCTTCGATCGTTACTATCAGATCGTGCGCTGCTTCCGTGACGAAGATTTGCGCGCCGACCGCCAGCCGGAATTCACCCAGCTCGATATCGAAACCTCGTTCATTGACGAAATCGACATCACGCTGATGATGGAAGACATGATCCGGTACTTGTTCATCGAGGTGCTGCAAGTTGCATTGCCCAATCCGATCCCGCGCATGACCTACGCGGAAGCAATGCGCCGTTTCGCCAGCGACAAGCCGGACTTACGCATTCCGCTGGAGCTGATCGACGTCGCCGACGTGATGAAAAGCGTGGATTTCAAAGTGTTTGCCGAACCGGCCAATAATCCCAAAGGGCGCGTGGTTGCGTTGCGCCTGCCCAAAGGGGGCGAGCTGAGCCGCAAAGAGATCGATGACTACACCGCCTACGTCGCGCAGTTCGGCGCGAAAGGTTTGGCGTATATCAAAGTCAACGACGTCGCCAAAGGGCGCGACGGCTTGCAGTCGCCGATCTTGAAATTTTTGCCCGACGCGGCAATCAGTACGATTCTGGAACGTACCGGTGCGCAGGACAACGACCTGATTTTCTTCGGCGCCAGCACGGCTAAAATCGTCAATGACTCGATGGGCGCGCTGCGTGTCAAGCTCGGGCACGACCGCCGCTTGGTGCAGCACGGTTGGCGCCCGTTGTGGGTCATTGAGTTCCCGATGTTCGAGTGGGACGACGACGGCAAACGCTGGGCCGCGCTGCATCACCCGTTCACTGCGCCGCTCGTTGATGACATCGCACTGCTCGAAACCAATCCCGGTGCGTGCCGCTCACGCGCCTATGATCTGGTGCTGAACGGCACCGAAGTCGGCGGCGGTTCAATTCGCATTCATCGCCAGGAGGCGCAGCAAAACGTGTTTACGCTGTTGGGCATTGATACACAACAGCAGCAGGAAAAATTCGGCTTTCTGCTTGACGCGCTGAAATTCGGCGCGCCGCCGCACGGCGGTATCGCGTTCGGTCTTGACCGTTTAATTATGTTGATGACGGGTTCGGCGTCGATCCGCGAAGTCATCGCCTTCCCCAAAACCCAGACCGCGCATTGCCCGCTGACCAATGCGCCGACGCCAGTGGCGGAGAAGCAGTTGCGCGAGCTGCATGTGCGGGTGCGGGAAGAGAAAAAATGAATGGTCATGTTGCCGCTGCGCGGCAACATGACCTGCAACTGCATCACTAGAAATTGACATGGCTCATAAAGATCTGAAACCGGTCAGTGAGCGTAGGTTTTAATTCGCTGTACAGCATGCCGCTGCTATTCGCCGAAGAGTGATAGGCGCATGCGCCGTTGAAACTTCCCGCTGTGCCGTTGACTGAGGCAATCAGCGTCGGTTGCGCGCCGGTTTTTTGCAGTAGCGCGGTATCGAGATCGGTAAATTTGAAAACACGGCAACCGTTGTAATACGCAGGCCAAGGCGCACCCACTTTTTGTATCGGTGTCACGACCAGATACACACTCCCGGCAGCAGCGAACAGGCTCGAGTCCCCAAAGCCGTCGTCGAATCCAAAGGCAGTTGCGTCTGTTTTCTGGAGCACCGTTCCCCGATACGACCAACTCATGGCACTTCCGCAGGAACCCCCCGCACACTTAAGCAACACAATCAGGCGATTGAGATGGACAGGGGGAGCAACCGTAAGATCTAACACTTCGCATTGCAGACTGACATAAAGCGCACCGGTTGATGCAAGTATTCCTGGTCCCGTGAACACCGCGCAGTTGTTAAGTGCCGGGTTCAGGGTATCGAGCTGGAGCAGCGGCGTGCCCGTCACGTTGTTGTCCGTGTTGTAAATTGTTCCGGCAAAAAGTTTGACCTCGGGCGCAGCAGCCAAACCTGCGGGTGTGGCCGCCATTTTCATGGCGATCCAACCGTGCTCAAAGAGCCGCCGGTCGTCAACCGGCAGGCGATTAAGCACCAGATAATGGTGCCAGAGAATTTTCCATTTCTCGGCGTCAATGGCGTCAGGATCGTAGATCAGTTGCGATACCTCGTTGACCCAGGTGCCCGCGTCATATGGCGATGCCAGAGGAATTGTCACATCCAGATAATTGTTGACGATCACCCCGCTATCGGTCCAGGTCTTGCCATTATCATCGGAGTAGGCCAGGCGATTCGCAATGGCATCGGTGTCGGCGATTTGTGCTGACCACATCGGCGAGGGATCCACCGCCGAGTAGCTCATCCACAGTCGGCCACTCACGGGATCGCGCGCAATGGAGGGGTCAAAAATTCCGTTGGCGCCCACGCCAGCAAAAGTGATTCGCTCTGGCGGTAGTGTTGGCGTCGGTACCGGCGTGGGTGCGTTATCACTGTCATCCGAAGATGAAACGCAGCCGAGCAGTAGCAGAGCCGTTCCGAACGCGCAAAGCCGTAAAATATTTTTCAGTGTTTTCTGCATATATCCTGCCTTTTGTTGAGACCTGACAATTCAGTCAAGCCGGTTCACGGACCAGACGAATATCAATTTCCCGATCCACGTATTGCCACTCTTCGGATGCACGCAGTTCCGACACCAGTGTGTTGAATGCGGCCGCATCCGCCGGTGCGTACTCGAACCATGTCAGGAAATCGAACGGCTCGTGTGCGCTTAAGTCACGGCAGTGATGCAGCCGACGGGCGATTGCGGGCAGGTAGTGAAGTCCAATATCGACATGCCGGGAGTGTTCCTCAAATATCCTGCGCCGTTCGTCTTGCGGCAGACTCCACCACGCCGCGTTTTTGCGAATCGGGATCAGCGCGGCACACGTCGCCTCGGGGCGACCCAAGCCCGGCTGGTTCGCCACGAGGCGATCTTTCTCGACACGCAACACATAGCGATCATTGCTGGTGATCCCGCGCAGCAGCCATGCCGCACCTTGAGGCAACGGGGCTTGCCCGGCAATGAGATCGATTCTTTGCGCTACGTCGAGAGGCGCGCCGATACGTGTGTTCATTTTCGTTACTCGCCAGAAACCGGTTTCCCCGCCCACAAAACAAAATAGCCGTTGAGTCATATGCTTGATCCTCTTCTTCAGTTGATGTGCCTGAAGTAGTCGGACGTGTTCCCGTTTCATTACAGCGTTCGAAATACGCGCTACGCCTACCCCATAGTAATGGACGGAATCGGTCTGCTTTTTTGAATTTATTCAGCCGGTTTCAGTTTGAAAAAATACTTTCTAAAGTATTTTCCGCAACACCCGTTAATACCCGCGTCGGTCGGAAACGATCATCGGCAAAAAGCAATCGCTGTGAGGGGGAGAGATTGTGGCAAATCAATTTCGGGTCTTGGTGGTGGACGACAGTAATCTCATCCGCGAATTGATGCGGCTGACGTTGGGGCCGATGGGCTTCGACATTGATTTTGCGTCCAGTGGGGAGCAGGCGCTGGAAAAAGTCAGTCAGCAGCTGTACGACCTGATTTTCCTCGACGCCGTGCTGCCCGGCGTGGACGGATACAAAGTGTGCAAGACGATCAAGGCGAACAAAGCGACGCGTCCTATCCCCATCATCATGTTGACGAGTCGTGGCACCTCAAATGACAAGGTGCTCGGGGCGATGGCCGGAGCCAACGCCTATCTGGTCAAGCCGATTGACCGGGTCAAATTGGTCGAAGCCATACAGAAGCATTTGCCGGGCTACAGCCGAACCCGGCATGACGTACTGAAGGGTGTGGCTTCCGGATGATATTTGCAAAGCGGTCTAATTCACTGATTGGAGATTAAACATGGCTATCCGCAAAGTGCTCTGTGTTGACGACACCGCCACTGATCTGAAAAATCTGGAGCAGATCTGTTCCAAGGCCGGTTATCAGGTCATCACCGCTTCTTCAGGCAAAGACGCCGTGGCCAAGGCCAGGAGTGAAAGCCCGGATGCGGTGCTGATGGACGTGGTGATGGCGGATATGAACGGCTTCCAGGCCTGCCGGGCGATTACCAACGACGCCGCTACCAAGAATATCCCGGTGATCCTGGTGTCAAGCAAGGGTGAAAAGACCGACAAGATCTGGGGCGAGGAGCAGGGCGCCAAAGGTTACGTCACCAAACCCTACACCGCCGACCAACTGCTCGGCGCATTGAAAGCGCTTTAACCAGGGCGCTTGCGAACATGCCGGAAAATTCTTTCATCAACGCACTGATGGCGCCCACAGCGGCGCTTGCCGGGAAGCTGGTGCCGCCGCTTGCGGCAGCGGAGGAGGCGCACACGGTCGTGCAGGAACGGCTCACGTTTCGCGTCGGCCCGTTCGGGATATTGGTTCCGCCCGAGGCCGGGCGCGAGGTGGTGCTACCGCCATCAGTCAGCCGCTTGCCGCATCTGCCGGTGTGGTTGCTGGGCATTGCCAACGTGCGCGGCACATTGGTGCCGGTGGTTGACACTGCGCGCGCATTTGAGGTGGAACACGCCGCCGCGCGCCGCTATCTGCTGATCTTCAATCATGGCAAGGACGTGTTCGGGCTGCTCGTCGATGGCCTGCCGCGCCGCCAAAGTTTCACGGCCCACGAGTGCTTGAACAGCGTGCCGCCGCATCCGTCGTTGCTCGACGGCCATCTTGGCGATACCTACGACCGCGACGGGCTGCTCTGGTTCGAGCTCGATCTCGACGGATTTTTTAGCGCGCTCGGCGCGCGGCTCGGGCAAGCGTGAAAATGGTTTTAACCATCACCATGTCAACATGGTCAACATGAGGAAATCAATATGAACGTATTACGCAGCCTGGGCCTGAAAGGCGCTGCAATTGCAGCAGAAGTTGGCAGCGGCGGCAAACCGGGTGTGGTCCACATCGGGCGACGTATTTCACTGATCGCCGCAACGTTTTCGTTGCCGATTCTGGTGCTGTTTTATTTCGTGTTTACCAGCATCGGCGAGTTCATCACGTTTGCGGAACAGGAGCTCAAGGGCAACACCTATCAGCGACCGCTTGAAGAAGCCCTTGAAGGCGTGGTCTCCTACCAGGCGGGGCTGCGGCGTGACGGGCAGTTTGATACCTCCGCCAGGTCGCGGGTCGGCAAGGCCTTGTCCGATCTGCTCGCAGTCGATGCGACGCTGGGCATGGCCTTACAGTTCACCGACGAAGGTCTGGGCAAGCGCGACCGCGCCCATCTGCGCGTCAAGACTTTGCAGAAGGAATGGGAAGAGGCGATGGCCAGTTCCGGTGCCGCGGCCGACAGCAAGATCGACCACGTCATCGCCGACCTGCGCAGTTTCATTGCCCATGCCGGTGACACTTCCAACCTGATTCTCGATCCCGATCTTGACAGTTACTATCTGATGGACGTCACGCTGCTCGCCCTGCCGCAAACGCAGGATCGCTTGAGCAAGGTGACCAATTTTGTTTCCGACCTGCTTGCCCGGGGCAAGATCAGCCCGGAAGAGCGGGTGCAAGTTGCGGTGTACGCCGCACTGCTCGAAGAATCCGATGTGGCGCGGGTGATGGCCAGTGCGCAGACCGCTCTCAAGGAAGATGCAAATTTTTATGGAACCAGCACGTCGTTGCAGGCCAACCTGCCGTCGGCGCTGGCCGAATACGAATCCGCATCGAAAGAGTTCATCAAGCAGACGCGCGAGGTTGCCGCAGGCGGAGTGGTGGATCGCAAGGGCTATTTCGAGGCCGGGCGGCAGGCGATATCGACCAGCTTCAGGGCATGGAATACCAGCGTGATCGAGCTCGACAAATTACTGCGGGCGCGCATCGATTCTTATATGGATCGCCGCGCCTATACCACTACCCTATCCGCAGCGGCTTTGTTGGTGACCTTGCTACTGGTTTGGATCAACTTCAAAGCGCTGTCCACCGCGTTCAACAAGATGCTCGATGATCGCGCCGGCATGTTCGCGCAGAAGGAACAGGAATCGGAGCGGCTCAATAACTCGATTATTGACATTTTGCGTTCGGTCTCCAAGCTCGCGCAGGGTGATCTGCGTGTGCACGCTCCGGTGCGCGAGGACGTGACCGGCGCGCTCTCGGACGCCATCAACTCCATGACCGACGCCACCGCCAAGGCGCTGGCCGGGGTAAACGCTTCTTCCGAAGCGGTGCGCGCCGAGTCGAAAGTCGGTCGCGAGACAGTGCTGTCCACCGCCAAGGGCATGAACGAAGTGCGCGGCACCATTCAGGAAACCGGCAAACGCATCAAGCGTCTGGGCGAACGCACCCAGGAAATCGGCGGCATCGTGAAGCTCATCGACGACATTGCCGAGCGTACTTCGGTGCTGGCGTTGAACGCCAACATGCAGGCGGCGGTGGCGGGCGAAGCCGGGCGCGGGTTCCGCGTGGTGGCCGACGAAGTGCAGCGCCTGGCCGAACGTTCCAAAGAAGCGACCGACCAGATCGGCAAACTCGTGTCCACAATTCAAGGCTAAACCAACGACACCATCGCCACCATGGAACGCGCCATTGGCGAAGTGGTAAAGGGCGGTGAGATGGCGGAAAAAGCCGCCGCGCAGGTGAGTAATCTGGAGAAACTGGGTAACGATCTGCACCACGCGGTGCAGGCCTTCACGTTGCCGGAAGACGAACGCGCCGGTGTGCGCGAGATTCGCAGAGTCGCTTAAATGACAACCCCCGAAATCCTCGCCGTCCTGCAGGACCAAGTTGCCGAGGTCGTCGACGGCATGTCGGCGGCCTTGGGTGATATCAACGCGGCGTCAGACACGTCGCGTCTGCGCGAGGCGCTGGAGTTCTTCAGCGAGCAGATCGAGCGCATCAAAACCGCCGCTGACATTCTTGGGCTGAGCGGCCTCAATACGATTTGCTCGCGCATCACCGACAACCTGGCACTATTGCAGGATACGGACCGCTCGCACGCGGCGATTGAGTGTTTCATGCACGGCCCGAATTTGATGCTGGGTTATTTGCGGGCGCCGCAAGATGAAGCCAGCCACGCGGCGCTGATCGGCTATCTTGCCGATGCGCATTGGCCGCAGCCGATCAGCGCGCAGGAAGCGGTGCTGCTTGCAACGGATCTGGCCAATGTGGAAGCAGCGCTCGCCGAGGCGGGACAGAAGCCCGTGCGCCCGACACAGGCCAGCGCCGAGGACGTGGTGCTCGACAGTGCAGCGGACGTTAATCCGCTGCTGGTCGAATCGTTTCTCGCCGAAGGGCCGCTGCAGGCCAGCGCCTATACGCGCTTGATCGAACACGTCATTCGCGACGGCGCCGAGGTTGAGAGTTTGCGGGAGGCGCGCCGTCTGGTGCATAGCATCAAGGGTGCGGCCAATACCGTCGGCGTGCGTGGCATCGCCACACTCGCCCACCATCTGGAAGACTTGCTCGACTTTCTGAATAATCACGCAGCGCGGCCCCAAGGCGCGGTTGCAAAGTTGCTGATGGATGCCGCCGACGGCCTGGAGATGATGTTCGAAGCGCTCATCGCGCACGAGCCGCCGCCGCTGCAAGCGCAAAGTTTATTACAACGTCTGCTGGATGCCGCCAACGCGATGGATCGTGGCGAAGACCTTGATGTTGCCGTCATGCAGTCCGCAGTGGTAGCGCCTGCGGCAGCAACCGAGGCGCTGGAACTCAGGGCTGAAGCCAGCCGATCCGCAACACCCCAATCCAAAGCCGAAGTCGCACGCGAAGAAATTGCGCCCAAGGTGCGCGTGGCGGTGACGGCGATTGAGGAAATGCTGCGGCTGTCCGGCGAGATGACCATCGGGCGCTCCCACGTTCAGGAACGCCTGCATCAGGCGTTTGCGTTGACTGCGGAATTACGCGAGCGGCATGCGACGCTGCATGATCGCGCCAC
>JANOOV010000167.1:0-12817 GCA_031421535.1 Gammaproteobacteria bacterium | reverse complement strand
TCGAGGCTATTGTCACGTACTGGCACACCTACAGCGCGGCGGACTTAGGCATCGGCCTGTTGACCTTGGCGGTGTTGATCCTGTGGGCACGCCGTAAAAGCCTGATTCCCCCGCATCTGGTGGCGCTCACCGTGGGTACGCTGTGTGCGCTGCTATTCGCGCGCATCTTCGAGGGTTTCGATGTCGCCACCATCGCCTCGCGGTTTTCGTGGAGCTTGGACGACGCCAGCGGTCGCGGCATTCCCCCATTGCCGCCGCTGCCGGTGTTGCCGTGGAATTTTCCCGGGCCGGACGGTGCGCCGCTTGCGCTTAACTTTCGCGTGATTCGCGAACTGTTTCCGTCGGCGGTGGCGATTGCCTTGCTTGGCGCGATTGAATCGCTGCTGTGCGCGGTGGTGGCCGACGGTATGGCGGGCACCAAACACGATCCCAATTCGGAATTGATCGGGCAGGGCATCGGCAACATCGTCGTGCCGTTTTTCGGCGGCATCGCCGCCACCGGTGCGATTGCACGTACCGCGACCAATATTCGCGCCGGTGCCCGATCACCGCTGGCGGCGATGATTCACGCCGGTGTCGTGCTGACTGCCGTCGTGAGCATGGCGGCGGTGTTGAATCAGGTGCCGATGGCGGCGCTCGCCGCACTGTTGCTGATCACTGCGTGGAACATGAGCGAGGCGCGGCATTTCGTGCATATCGTACGCGTGGCGCCGCGTTACGACGTGATGGTGTTGTTGACCTGTTTTACGCTCACGGTGATTTTTGACATGACCATTGCCGTGACCGTGGGGGTGTTGCTGGCGGCGATGCTGTTCATGAAGCACATGGCGGAAATCTCACATACGCGTTTGGTCGACGACAGCCACCCGGTGATGAAAGAACCGCTGCCGAAGAACGTGCGCCTGTACGAAATCGCCGGGCCGCTGTTTTTCGGTGCCGCCGAAAAAGCCATGAGCACCTTGCTGCAGATGGACAAAAACGTCGATGTCGTCGTGTTGCATCTGGGCGGCGTGCCAACCATGGACATGACCGGCCTGACCGCGCTTGAAACCGCCATCAAACATTTACACAAGCACAACATTTTCGTCGTACTGGCCGCCGTGCAGGCGCAACCGGCAGGGTTGATGCGGCGCGCGGGACTGCATGAAATCCCCGGCAAGTTGATCATTACCGACACGCTGGACGAAGCGCTGGCCCATGCGCGGCTCAAGGCACAGGCGGAGCGCGCCTGAGTCGGGGGCGCATCTTAATGTAGCGGTACATGATTAAAGTGTGACTTTTTTATAAAACTACGACAAAAATGACATTGACTTACTTTTAATTAAAAGTAACACTTTACTGAAATGTTAGGAGAAAACTTCGTGGAAACCTACATCACCTCGAAAGGCCAGATCGTCATTCCGTCTCAGGTGCGCCGAAAGTTCGGTATTACCGAAGGCACGCGCATCCAGGTCACGGTTGATGACGAAAAACACGTGATTGTGCTCACGCCTATCACGCGTGAATTTGTCCACGGGATGCGTGGCCGCCACAAAGGCAAAGGCCTGCTCAAAGCGCTCACTGCGGAAAAAAAGAAAGAGCGCGCACTTTAATGGCGCGCCGCCAGCGAGCCGTGGTGCTGGATTCCTGGGCTGTGCTCGCCTACCTGGGGGATGAAACCGCCGGAGAAGCCGTATCCAACCTCATTGCCGACGCACAAGAAAGCGACACGCCGCTGTTCATGTCTGCCATTAACGCCGGAGAGGTGTGGTACATCCTTGCGCGCGAAATCTCGGAAACAGAAGCGGACCAATCAATCGCAGGGCTCCGACAGCTCGGCATTGAGTTCGTCGATGCCGAATGGAAGTCCGTGCGCGCAGCCGCCGGGTTCAAGGCCAAGTATCGAATGTCCTATGCGGACTGTTTCGCCGCTGCGCTCGCCAAGGAACGTAATGCGGAACTCGTTACCGGTGACAATGAGTTTAAGCAGGTCGAGGCATTAGTGAAGATTCGCTGGCTGGTGCGCGACTAGAGATCTGAAACGAATACGAGGGTTCGTCGATGGAAGAGAAAGATTCGAAAGAAATTGCGCTTCGACTGTTACGGGCGTTATGTGCACAAGAGGTCGATTCGGTAATCAAAGGCGAATCCGCGCGTTACTGGTTTGATGACCCCGAAAATTGGCGGCCTTACGGTGGGCGCGAAAAAAATTGGGACACGGTTGGTAATCAACAAAGCAATCCCGTTGGTGCATTGGTTGAGTTGATTACAAACGGTATCGACGCGGTTCTAATGCGAAAGGCGCGCGAGAATGGTATAGACGATCCACGATCTCCCTCGGCACCGCAAACCATGTTTGATGCCGTGAAACGATTCTTCCCGTACGTCATCGAAGAAAAGGGCATTGTTAATTTACGATAGCCAATACCCCATTCCACTTGGCCAGGAGCACGTCCCTGTGACTTGCTGTGGCACTTGGACTTGCGAAAGCTATCTCAAATTAACAATGCCTCGTCGTGTTGCATCTGGGCGGTGTGCCAACTATGGACACGACTGGCCTGACCGCACTTAAAACCGCCATCAAACATTTACACAAGCACGATATTTTCGTCGTACTGGCCGTCGTACAGGCGCAACCGGTGGAAGTTGATGCACCGCGCGGGGCTGCATGAAATTCCCGGTAAATTGATCATTACCGACACGCTGGACGAAGCGCTGGCCCGTGCGCGGCTCAAGGCGCAGGCGGAGCATGCGTGACGCGGTGTGCGTGGGAACGTCGCAGCGATGATAGCAATGATTGCACGTAGTATTTCGGGCTGCTATCGTTGCTTTAGCAAGCTGAATGAAGGTGTCGGTATGGCGAATCTGGTGGTAAGAAACCTTGATCAACGCATCGTCGATGCTCTGAAGCGCCGGGCGGCGCGTCACGGACAAAGCGCCGAGGCGGAGCATCGCACGATTCTTGAAGCCGTGCTGCTGCGGGCAAAGCGCAAGACGTTTGCGCAGGTGCTGGCGCAAATGCCCAACGTCGGCAAAGACGAAGATTTCGCACGCGTCGAGGACAAGAGGAAGCCGAAGCGTGTACTTGGTTGACACCAACGTGTTGAGCGAAATGCGCAAAAAGGCGAAGAGCGATTCAGGGGTGCGGCAGTTTTTTGCCGACGTGGTACGCGAAGATCGCGGTGTTTATGTGTCCGTCGTTACCCTCGGGGAATTGCGACGCGGCGTCGAATCGATTCGCCATCGCGGCGATGAACGTCAAGCCAGGCATCTGGAAAACTGGCTGACTGAAATGGTGCTTCATTACCAGGATCATATTCTTGAAATCGACGAGGATGTTGCGCAGTTATGGGGCCGGTTGCGCGTGCCCCACCCGGAGAATGCGCTCGACAAGCTGATCGCCGCAACCGCATTGATTCACGACCTCACCGTGGTCACGCGTAATCAAAAGGACTTCGAAACCACCGGGGTTCGGGTTCACAATCCGTTTGCGAAGTAACTCCCACGCCACCAGAAATTTAGAAGGTACCTGTCAGTGCAATTTCAGTTGTTATCCAGTTCCGGAAACGCCCGCCGCGGCCGCATCACCCTGCCGCGTGGCGTGATCGACACCCCCACCTTCATGCCGGTGGGCACCTACGCCACGGTCAAGGCGATGACCCCCGAGGAACTCAAAGACCTCGGCGCGCAGATTATTCTCGGCAACACCTTTCATTTGATGTTGCGACCCGGCACTGAGGTGATCCGGGTGCACGGCGATCTGCACGACTTCATGCATTGGGACGGACCGATTCTCACCGACTCGGGCGGCTTTCAGGTGTTCAGCCTCGGGCACGCGCGCACGCTCAGCGAGCAGGGAGCGACGTTCGCGTCGCCAATTGACGGCGACAAAGTCTTTCTCGGCCCCGAAGAGTCGATGGCGGTGCAGCGCGCGCTGGGCGCGGACATCGTGATGATCTTCGACGAATGCACGCCGCACCCGGCCGATGCAGACACCGCGCGTATTTCGATGGAGCTGTCGCTACGCTGGGCGGCGCGCAGCAAGGTGGCGCATGGTGACAATTCCGCCGCGCTGTTCGGCATTGTGCAGGGCGGCATGCACGAGCCGCTGCGCGATGCGTCGCTCGCCGGGTTGATCGACATCGGCTTCGACGGCTATGCATTGGGCGGTTTGTCGGTAGGCGAGCCCAAGGAAGACATGCTGCGCATTCTGTCGCACGTGGCCCCGCAGATGCCCGCCGACAAGCCGCGCTATTTAATGGGCGTGGGCACGCCGGAAGATTTGGTTGAGGCGGTGCAGCGCGGTATCGACATGTTCGACTGCGTGATGCCCACGCGCAATGCACGCAACGGCCACTTGTTCACGCGCAACGGCGACATCCGCATTCGCAACGCCCAATACGAGCGCGACACGCGCCCGCTTGATGAGCAGTGCGGCTGTTACACCTGCCGCTTTTACAGCCGCGCGTATTTGCGTTATCTCGACAAGGCGCACGAAATTCTCGGCGCGCGCCTCAATACCATTCATAACTTGTATTACTACCAGGACTTGATGCGCGGGCTGCGCGCGTCTATCGCGGCGGGCGCGCTGGACGAATTCGTGCGGAGGTTTTATGCGCTGCGCGGTTCCCTTGGCAACAACAGCGCGTGCTGAAAACAAATTTATCCCCAATATGACCCCTCCCGCGTGACCCGCAAACTGCTGCAATCCACGTTGGTGGTCGGCTTCAACACGCTGTTGTCGCGGGTGCTGGGGTTTGTGCGCGACATGATTATCGCGCGCGTGTTCGGCGTGTCGGTCAGCACTGATGCTTTTTTCGTGGCGTTTCGCATTCCGAATTTCATGCGGCGTTTGTTTGCCGAGGGCGCGTTCGGGCAGGCGTTTATTCCGGTGCTGGCCGAGTATCAAACCCAGCGCAGTGAAGATGATACGCGGCACTTGGTGCAGCATGTGATGGGCACGTTGGGCGGCGTGCTCGCACTGGTGACGATCATCGGCATGTTGGCCGCGCCGTTGATCGTGACGGTGTTCGCGCCGGGCTTTGTCGGCGTGGGTGACAAGTTTGCGCTGACCACGCAGCTGTTACGCATCACCTTTCCCTATCTGTTGTTTATTTCGCTAACCGCGTTGGCGGGGGCGGTGCTTAACAGTTTTGGCCGCTTCGCGATTCCGGCGTTCACGCCGGTGTTTCTGAATCTGTGCATGATCGTCGCGGCGCTGTGGGTTGCGCCTGAAATGGACCAGCCGGTGGAAGCCCTGGCCTGGGGTGTGTTTGTCGCCGGGATCGTGCAACTACTTTTTCAGTTGCCGTTTTTATATCGGCTGCGGCTGTTGCGCTGGCCGCGCTGGGATCACCGCGATGCCGGTGTGCGCCGCATTGCGCGCCTGATGCTGCCGGCGATTTTCGGTTCGTCGGTCGCGCAAATCAACTTGCTGTTCGACACGCTGGTGGCGTCGTTTCTGGTCACTGGCAGTGTGAGTTGGCTATATTATTCAGATCGTCTGGTCGAGTTTCCGCTGGGTGTGTTCGGCATGGCGCTGGGCACGGCGATTCTGCCCAGCCTGGCGAGAAATCACGCGCAAAAATCCCAGTCGGAATTCGCGCACACGCTGGATTGGGGTTTGCGGCTCACGCTGCTGGTCGGCCTGCCTGCCACGCTCGGCTTGGCGTTGTTGTCGCAGCCCATTGTCACGACCCTGTTCCACTACGGCGAATTCAACGCGCACGATGCGCAGATGACCGCGCTCAGTCTCGCGACGTATTCCTTGGGCTTGCTCGGCTTCATTGCGGTGAAGGTGCTGGCGCCGGGATTTTTCGCGCGCCAGGACACCAAAACGCCGGTCGTGATCGGCGTGATCTCGATGCTGGCCAACATGCTGCTGGCGGCGGCCTTGGTGGTGCCGATGCTGTTGCTCGACATCCCCGGCGCACATGCGGCGTTGGCCTTGGCTACCGCGTTGGCGGCGTACCTCAACGCAGGTTTGTTGTTCGTACATCTGCGCCGCGCCGGTGTCTACCGGCCGCTGGCGGGATGGGGCACACTGGGCGCGCAAACCTTGTTCGCGAATGCGGCGCTGGCGGCGCTGTTGTGGTTCGCCGTACCGTCGGCGGATGCGTGGATGGCCTTGTCAACCGGCGCGCGCGCCGGACAGTTGCTGCTGTGGATCACGGCGGCAGGTGTTGTCTATTTCATCTGTTTGATCATGAGCGGCGTGAAACTGAAAGAATTAATACGCTTGAGAACAAGTTGATATGGAACTGATCCGGGGATTACACAACTTGCGCGCGCGCCATCGCGGCTGCGTCGCGACCATCGGCAACTTCGACGGCGTGCATCTCGGGCATCAAGCGGTAATCGGCCAGCTGGCGGAAAAATCCGCAGAGTTCGGCCTGCCGTCGCTGGTGATTATTTTCGAGCCGCAGCCGCTGGAATTTTTTGCGCCCGGCAAAGCCGTTGCGCGCCTGACGCGCCTGCGCGAAAAGTTGCAGGCCTTGCGCCGCTTCGCCGTGGACCGCGTGTTGTGCATCCGCTTCAATCGCGCCTTTGCCGATCTGCCTGCGCAGGAGTTTATCGACCGGGTGCTGGTGGAAAAGCTCGGCGTGAAATATCTGGTGGTCGGCGACGACTTTCGCTTCGGCCACAACCGCACCGGCAACTACGCGCTGCTGCAAGCCGCCGGTGTGCGGCACAACTTTCACGTGACCCACATGCATACTTTTAGTATCGACGGCGAGCGCGTCAGCAGCACGGGTGTACGTGCAGCGCTGGCGGCCGGTGACCTGATGCACGCCGAAAAATTATTAGGCCGCCGCTTCCGCATGTCCGGCCGCGTCGCGCACGGCAATAAACTCGGGCGGCAACTCGGCTTTCCCACCGCCAACCTGTTTGTGCACCGCAAGGTCACGCCGGTAGCGGGTATTTACGTCGTGGAATTATTCGGCCTCGACGACAACCCGCTGCCCGGCGTCGCCAGCGTCGGCACGCGCCCGACCATCGACGGCACACGCTGTTTGCTGGAGGTACATTTGTTTGACTTTAATCGCGACATCTACGGCCGCCATATCCACGTGGAATTTTTAAAAAAACTGCGCGACGAAGAGCGTTACGACTCGTTGGAAATACTGCGGCGCCAAATTGAAATCGACGCCACGCAGGCGCGCAGTTACTTCCACAATCTGCTCAGCCACGATTGACATCACATCGCCCTGTCAGCGCGTCAGACCGCATAGGCCTACACTGGTGTACTGCTACAATTTCAGAACCACTGAAAACCCACGGCCAATGGAGATTCAGCGCATAAAAACTCCATCTGCAATCCGCACCATCACCATGCTTTCCGATACCGCAGTAACTTCCACTTCCTTCGAAGTGGAAGTTACTGCGCGTTGTAAAAATTCTTAATTGGGCTTTCAAATTCCTTGATTGCTGCGACACATGTCGCACATCAACACTTCAATATTACGTTACAGTTTTGTGACGGGTGTTTCAGAACCTGGATGCTTTTAGCCGCCCATGCAGTGCAGCAACACCGCTATTTGCAACAATTACAAAGGAGACAGTCAAGTTACATGGACGCACATGCGCTACTCCAGACATTTGCAGGATTGGGGCTTTTTTTTGTCGGTATCAATTTCCTCAGCGACCACCTGAAAGAATGCGGTCGCCCCTACGTAAAAAAAATCGTCAGTCGTTTCGCAAGCTCGGACCTGCGCTCCATCTTTAGCGGCATCATCGCCGGTGGACTCACCAATAGCGGCAAAGCGGTTACCTTCTCGCTGGTTGGAATGGTCTCTTCGGGTGCGCTCACTGCACGTCGTTGCATGCCGATCATCATCGGCGGCAGTTTCGGCTCATCGCTGTTAGTGCTGTGGGTCACCATCGATTTCGCGATGCTGCAGTTTGCGCTGCTGGGCATTGCCGGGCTCTATTACCAGTTCGGCAACATGAAAAAAATTCCGACCAAATTTTTCAGCGGCCTGGCCTTCGGGCTGGGGCTGGTCTTGCTGGGTCTTGAAATGCTCAGACACGGAGCGAGCACAGTTAAAGACAACGCAGAATTTCTGCACTTGATTTCCACGACTCACGGCTACTTGTTTTATGCCTTTCTGCTCGGCGCGGTGGGTGCCTTCGTCACGCAATCCGGCGCCACGATTTCGCTGATTGCCATTACCTTCCTCAGTGCCGGTCTGCTGGATTTCGACCAAACCATAATGTTCGTCTACGGCACCAATGTCGGCTCAGGGATCAGCACGGCGGTGCTGGGTTACGGCATGACCGGCACGTCGCGCCAGTTGGTTTATTTTCACGCCACGGTAAAAATTATCGGCTCACTGGTGCTCGTACCTTTGCTGTATGCGGAAAACTATCTGGATATCGTCGGCATCAAATGGTTCGTGGCATTGTTTACATCGGAACCTGGTACACAGGTCGGTGAGATTTACATCGCCTATGAACTGATGTCGGCCTTGGCACTGCTGATTTTCATCGGTTATGTCAGCAAGGTTTTCAATTATTTTTGGCCTGCATCGCAAGAAGAATGCTTGTCACAGCCGCTGTTTGTCACGGCGGTGCCGAAATCCGCATCGGCAGCGGCGGCGGCGATGATTTTGAAAGAGCAAGTGCGGATATTGCAGCGTTCGCCACGTTACCTTGCTCCATTCCGTCAGCACGTCACGATTCAGGACAAGAAAGTCACCCATGCCATGTTGCGTGAGGCCAATAGCGTGCTGCATGTTGAAATTCAACATCACCTCGCGGAACTGATGAAACGCGACCTGAACACCCGGCTCACCAGTGAGGTGTTGCATTTACACACTACCCAGAAATGGCTCAGTACGCTGGACCGATACCTGTTTGAGCTTGCCGACTTTATGCACAAGGCAAAAAACCTGGACCTGCCGCTCAAGCTGACCACAAATATCATTCGCAGCGTAGACATGCTACTGGGTGCGACTCGCCTGACCGTGGCTGAAAATCATAACTGGGCCAGCGCGCAGGTGCTGATCGACATGACCAGCAAACGCGAAACCCTGGTGAACTGGTTTCGTTCGCAGAAACTTCAAGAGGGCGTAGGCGTGAATTTGGAGGCGAAAAAAGTCTTGCTGGAAATTATCATCGCGTACGAACGCATCGTGTGGATCATCAACCAGCTTGCACATACTTTGCAGAATGACGCCCACCTGCCGCGATCAAAACCGGCCGCCACCCACGAACTTGAGCTGGAGACTGCGGCCAACGAATCCTGCCCGCGCACGTAGACCGTAACTCCGTAGCTCCACGCGATTTTACTGCCGTCATGACGGCAGCGTTTGAACGCCCCCGGTCCTGCCGGTAAGATAGGCGACTCTTTCATCGCTGAGCGCCGAGAACCAAATTTCGTGGCCGACTACAAACACACGCTTAATCTTCCCAGCACCGATTTT
Organism: Gammaproteobacteria bacterium; assembly: GCA_031421535.1. GTDB lineage: Bacteria > Pseudomonadota > Gammaproteobacteria > SG8-11 > SG8-11 > UBA6921. The sequence continues at coordinate 3,413 of JANOOV010000167.1, read as the reverse complement.
CCCATGAAGGCCAACCTGGCGCAGCGCGAGCCGCAGGCGGTGGCGCAGTGGGAGGCCATGGATTTGTACGCGCAGATCCGCGCTCGCGCGCAGGGCCGACCCAAGTTCATCCTGCACGACGGGCCACCGTATGCGAACGGCGATATTCATATCGGCCACGCGGTGAATAAAATTCTCAAAGACATTATTGTCAAGTCGCGCACCTTGCACGGCATGGATGCGCCCTATGTGCCGGGTTGGGACTGCCACGGCCTGCCGATCGAATTGCAGGTGGAAAAGAAAATCGGCAAGGCGGGAGTAAAAGTCGATAAGGCGGCGTTTCGCCAGGCGTGCCGCGAATACGCGCTGAAACAGGTTGAGGGGCAACGTCAAGACTTTAAACGGCTGGGTGTGCTGGGTGATTGGGGCAAGCCGTACCTGACGATGGATTTCAAATTCGAGGCGGACACGATCCGCGCGCTGGCACGGGTGATCGCCAACGGCCACCTGCTTCAAGGTGTCAAGCCCGTGCACTGGTGCGTGGATTGCGGTTCGGCACTGGCTGAAGCCGAAGTGGAATACGAGAATCGCAGCTCCCCCGCCATCGATGTGCGCTTTGCCGTGCTCGACGCAGCCACGCTGATGCAGCGTTGCCATCATGTCGAAGGCAAGCACGGCGACGGCCCGTTATCCGTCGTGATCTGGACCACTACGCCGTGGACCTTACCCGCCAATCAAGCCGTTGCGTTGAATCCGTTGTTCGACTACGCCGTGGTGCAGGCAGGCCATGAGCGCGTGCTGGTCGCGGAGCCGATGATCAAAGACGTAATGCTGCGCTGGGGCGTGGAACAGTATCGCGTCGTCGCTTACGCGCGCGGCGCGGCGCTGGAAGGTTTGAAACTCGCGCATCCGTTTTACGCGCGCGAAGTACCCATCATTCTCGGCGATCACGTCACCACCGAAGCCGGGACCGGTGCGGTGCACACGGCGCCAGGTCATGGTCAAGATGATTATGTGGTCGGGCAGCGTTATGGTTTGAAGGTCGATAACCCGGTCGGGGACAACGGCTGTTTTCTGCCGCATACCGAATTGTTCGCCGGGCTGCACGTGTGGCAGGCCAACGACGCCATCGTCGAGCTGCTGAAGAGTAACGGCCGTTTGCTGCACGCGGAAAAAATCCAACACAGCTACCCGCATTGCTGGCGCCACAAGACGCCGATTATTTTTCGCGCCACGCCGCAGTGGTTCATCAGCATGGAGCAAAGCCAGTTGCGCCATCACGCGCTGCGCGAGATCGCGCCCACGCAGTGGATTCCGGATTGGGGTCAGGCGCGCATCGAAAGCATGGTGGGAAAACGCCCCGACTGGTGCGTGTCAAGACAGCGCACCTGGGGGGTGCCAATGACGCTGTTCGTGCATGTGCAGACCGGCGCGTTACACCCGCAGACCGCACAGTTGATCGAAGAAATCGCACTGCGCGTCGAGCAGCGCGGTATCGACGCGTGGTTTGAGCTGGACGCGCAAGAATTACTCGGCGTGGAGGCCGCGCAATATCGAAAAATCACCGACACGCTCGACGTGTGGTTCGACTCCGGCGTGACGCACGCCTGCGTACTCGATCAACGCCACGAGCTGCAATTCCCAGCGGATTTATATCTGGAAGGTTCCGATCAACATCGCGGCTGGTTTCAGTCGGCGCTGCTCACCTGCGTCGCAATCAAGGGCGTGGCGCCGTACAAGGCGGTGTTGACGCACGGCTTCACCGTCGATGCTAAAGGCTTGAAGATTTCCAAGTCCAAGGGCAAAGATGTCTGGCTGCAAAAAGTTCTAAACGGTTTGGGTGCGGACGTGCTGCGTCTGTGGGTCGCGGGCACCGACTACCGGGGTGAGATCACCGTTTCGGACGAAAACTTTACTCGCACCTCGGATGCCTATCGGCGCATGCGTAACACCGCGCGTTTTTTACTCGCGAACCTCACCGGCTTTGATCCCGTGCAACACTGCGTGCGCATCGCAGACCTGCTGCCGCTCGACCGCTGGGCCGTGGAACGCACCGCGCAATTGCAACGCGAAGTGATTGCTGCGTACACAACCTATGAATTCAATCTGATTTACCAGAAGGTGCATAATTTTTGCGCGGTGGATTTGGGCGGGTTTTATCTCGATGTGGTGAAAGACCGCCAATACACCACACGCGCCGACAGCCGCGCGCGCCGTTCCTGCCAGAGCGCGATGCACCACATCATCGAAGCAATGGCGCGCTGGCTGGCGCCGATCCTGAGCTTTACTGCCGAAGAACTTTGGCAGCATTTGCCTGGATCACACGGTGCGTCGGTATTTTTCGAGACCTGGTACCCGCTGCCTGAATTTCCGGCGGATGAATTCAGCCTCGCCTATTGGGCCAACGTGATGACGGTGCGTATCCAGGTAAATAAAGAGCTGGAACGCTTGCGTGTCGCCGGACACATCGGCTCCGGGCTGGATGCGGAAGTCGATGTGTATTGCGACGCCGACCTGCATACCGCGTTGATGCGTCTGGGCGATGAGTTGCGCTTCGTGTTGATCACATCGTATGCGCGCGTGCATCGCGCCAGCGAACGTCCGGCCGATGCGCTGGCAACAGAACATGCAGGCTTGTGGGTCAAGGCCAGCACCAGCGCGCATGCCAAGTGCGTGCGCTGCTGGCACCATCGCGAAGAGGTCGGCCAGCATGCGCTACATCCCGAATTATGCGGACGGTGTGTAGACAATGTGGATGGCGCGGGTGAAACACGTCAGTACGCGTGACCCGCTCTTGGACAGTTGAATGTAGCCTCCCTTCCCCCTTGCAGGGGGAAGGGGGAAAACTTAACTTTGTAAATACTCATAGAGTGATAAAAATCATGCAGCCCAATACTTCAAGCTCAGGCGCCCTAAAATGGTTATGGATCACGGTGGTAATAATCGCCTTGGATCAAATCACCAAACTCGCCGTGGCAGGCGCCTTCACCTTGCACGAGCAACTGCCGCTCACCCCCTGGTTCAATCTCACGCTGGCGCACAACCCGGGTGCGGCATTCAACTTTCTTAGCGATGCCGGGGGCTGGCAACGCTGGTTTTTCACGACGATTGCATTGGGCGTGAGCGTGGCTATCGTGATATGGCTAAAACGACTGCCCGCAAGCGACCGCTGGATGGCAGTCGCGTTGGCGCTGATCCTGGGCGGCGCGCTCGGTAACGTATGGGACCGGATCACGCTGGGTTACGTCATCGACTTTCTGGATTTTTATGTCGGGCAATGGCACTGGCCGGTATTCAATGTTGCGGATTCCGCGATTACCATCGGCGCCGTCATGCTGGGGATCGACGCACTCTTTTTTGCCAAGGAAAAAGAGGCCGCGCATAAAACCCCCGCGCAGGAATAATTTTGGATGAGCGACGTCATTGTTCCCGGC